>CAYYCI010000569.1:0-3083 GCA_964470215.1 uncultured Planctomycetota bacterium | reverse complement strand
GGTGGGCAGGAGCGAGCCGGCGAGCGCGATCACCGCCCCGAGCGCCCCGACGGCCCAGAGGGCCGGCTGCCCCGACGTTCCCAACTTGTCCACGGCCAGTCCGAGGAGCGGGGCGAGTGCCATGGCGCCGACTGCCTTGGCCTGGGACTCGATCGAGAGCATCGTGGCGCCCATCGAGGCATCGGTCTCGTTGTCCACGCGGGTGATGGTGATGGGTCGCCAGAGGTTCTGGACGAGTGCGGTTGCGACGAAGCCGAGGGCCGCCACCCAGAAGTAGCCGGCCGCCAGAGCGGCGGTCGTCGCGGCGAAGATGGCGAGGGTGAGGAGCCAGACGGCCCTCGCCGCGCGACTCTCGCCCCCGAACCGGCGCGCGACGGCCACGGCCTTCCGAGAGGCCATCCCCGACAAGAGGTAGAGCGGGAAGTAGAAGAGGCCGGCGAGAATGGCCACACGGCCCTTCTCGTGGAGCGAGGCCAGGACCGGCACGGCGGGCACCAGCACGACCAGTTGCTTGACGACGGCCTGGAGGTAGTCCTTGGTGACCTTGTGTGTCCCCTCGTAGCCCATTGACTCGAGGAGGACGCGGCGGAGGCGTCGGTCGAGGAATGCCTGGCGGAACGCCTGCCAGAGGTGGCGGAAGATGTTGCCGAGGGTGGCCGGTGCTCGCGGGCGGCCTTCGAGTTCTGGGGGATAACCCAGGAAGTTTACGATGCCCAGGACGTAGGGGATGGTGGCGAAGAGGAAGGTGGTGTAGTAACTGCCGGTGGCGATGACGATTGCGGCGGCGATGACGACTGCGACCGCCGAGCCGACCTTGGACCACGAGCGGGTGTAGCCGTAGGTCTTGGTCTTCTCGCTCTCGCGCCCGTCGAGGCGGAGCCAGTCGAGGATCATGGCCTTGTGGGTCCCGGTGCGGAATGCCTCGCCGACGGCGAAGAAGACCATCGCAGCGAAGAGCGGCCACACCCCAGGCGCGAGCCCGAAGATGAGGAACGCGACGATATAGGACGAGAGCGAGAGGATCATGGAGCGGCGCCGCCCACACAGGTCGGCCACCACCCCCGTGGGCACTTCCATCAGGTTGACCATCAACTCGCGGAAGCCGATGAGCAGGCCGATCAGGAAGAACGACAGGCCCTTTTCCTGCCACAGGAAGAGGAGGAAGAAGGGGTCGTAGTATTGCTGGTTCTTCAGGAAGCCATAGAGGGAGAAGCGGAAGAGCATCGGGACCTTCATGGGCCGAGCCTCATTCGGCCGGTGCCCACGGCACCTCGCCGCTTTCAATCATGGCCTCGAGGGGATTATCGTTTATGTCGAGGGGGCAATCAATCCTGGCTCTTCGGCGGCTCGACTCGTAGCACGCGAAGATGATCTCGGTGGCGTTCATGGCGTGGCGGGCACAGAGTTCACACTCCCTGCCTTCCAGGAAGCACGCCACGGCATCGGCGATGGCGCGGTCAATGTAGCCCGGGCCGTGGAGGTTCTCGCCCTCGCAATCAACGGGAATCCACTCGGGGGAGCCTTCCTTCCAGTAGCGGAGCATCGGGCCGGGGTCGGGCGACCAGGCGATCTCGATTATCCCTTTGGTTCCGAACAGTCGGAAGGCCACTCCGAGCGCCTCGCGGTGGGCTTGGCCGGTGACGAACAGGCCGAAGACGCCGTTGCGATATCTCACGTGGCAGACGCCCTGCCACTCGACGGGGGCGCCGAAGGCGAGCCTTTCGCGGCGCGCGTCTATCTGGCCGATGACCCATTCGGCCGGTGTCTCGTTGTTGAAGTAGTTGAGCATGTCCACCCAGTGTGTGCCGCCGTCGTAGAGGTCGCCGATGGCGGCCTCCATGCGGACGAGGCCTCCGATTTCGCCCGAGTCGAGGAGTTCCTTGGTCTTTCTGAAGGGCTTGCCGTAGCGGCGTTGGTGGTTGAAGTTGAGGTGCATGCCGTACTGGTCGGCCACCTGGAGCATGAGGCGGGAGCCGCCGTAGGTGAGGTCCATGGGCTTCTCGCAGTGGCACAGTTTCACGCCCGCCCGGGCGCAGGCGATTGCCATCTCGGCGTGGAGCTTCGGCCAGGTGCAGATGCTCACAACGTCGAGGCCCTCCTCCTCGAGCATCTGGCGGTAGTCGGTGTAGACGCGTTCGATGCCGTATCTCTTTGCGAACGCCTCGGCGTTCTCGCGAACGATGTCGGCGCAGGCCACCAGTTGGCAACTATCGAGCCTGGCGTAGGCGTTGGCGTGCTTGTAAGCCATCGCGTAGCCCATCGCGCTGGGGCGTTCGGGGACCTTCCCGGTGCCGATGAACCCGACCTTCAGTTTGGCCATGCCCTGGGACTCCTCTGTTCTCGTGGGGCCGTTCGTTCACCTGCCACCCGGCCCCGGCAGGAGTGTGGCCCCTGATTATGGGGATAGCGGCTCGAAGGGGCAGTAGGCGCAGGCCCCCGTGCCTGCCCCATCCGCGGATGTGGAGGCCACTTGTTCGTAGTTCCGCCTTCAGGCGGTCGAGTCCTCCCCACCCGCCGCCGACGGGGTTATCGAGAACCCCATAATCAGGGACCACACTCCCCGGGCAGGGTGTTCCTTGCGGTGGATTGTAGTCTCGGCGGCTGGAAAAAGTCAATCCGTTCAGCCGCAATATCGCAAACCGACGAGCCAGGCTGCGAGAATCCGAGAGGGGCGCAACGCGAAGTTGTTGGTAAACATACCAAAAGAGCTCGACATCGATTGCCCGAACCGCAACGCGCCACTTCACCCGCCACTTGCCTTCGGGAGTTCCTGTAGGCGGGGCGTCTCGCCCCGCGTGGCTAATGCTCACCGCAGAGACCGCAGAGACGCCGCCGAGAAGGGCCGACCCCTGGCACATCTATGAGGAGGCCTCAACTCAGGGCCGAGCGAGGCGCGAGGGCTTTGGCACGCTTTTGTGCACCGTGGGTTTCTAATGCAGGCGAGAAGGGAAAGAATGCTTTGCCGAGAAAGCACAGCGCGTTCGCCCTGCGGCATTTCGGGACGAGGAGCCGGATTTGGCAGCCAGCTAACGCATTCTTTTCCTTCTCGCCTGGCAATTGATTGCGGTGCAAAAAGCGTGCCA
>CAYYCI010000568.1:0-3085 GCA_964470215.1 uncultured Planctomycetota bacterium | reverse complement strand
GTTTACGGCATGTTGTTGCGCGACCTGATAAAGCCCGGGCTCCGGGGCCTCGTGGTGGCGGCGCTGGCGGCGGCGGTCATCTCCACCCTGATGGCGCTCCTCAATGCCGCCGCCTCGATCTTCACCCACGACGTCTACCGCCGGTTCGTCGGGGACGAAACATTCGAGCGGCGGGCGGTCTTGAGCAGCCGCCTCTTCATCATCTTCGGCGGGCTCGTGACATTCGGGGGCGTGGCCATCTATGCGAACTTCGAGGCCGTGATGAAGGTGCTCCTGAAGGTCTATGGCCTCGTGGCGGGCCCGACCCTGGCCGCCTACCTGATGGGGATATTCTGGCGACGGGCCGAGGCCCGCGGGGCGAATTGCGCGCTGGTGGGTGGGCTGGCGGTCTCGTTCGGCGCCGAGTTCCTGCCCCAGCTGACCAGGCTGGAAGCCTTCGCCTCCGCCAGCGGCCCGGTCGCGACCTGGCTGCGCGAACAACTCCTGTGGGTCGGCTCGATCAACCACCACTACAGGAGCCTCTTCGCCTTCTTCTTCTCGGTGGCGTTGCTGGTCGTGGTGAGCCTGCTGTCGCGTGCGCCGGAGGCGGAACGGCTCGAGCGGACGACCTTCGCCTGGTACTGGCGGCGTCGGCGCGAGATCGAGGCCCACGCCGCCACCCCCGACGACCACGACGGCGAACCGCTCCGAGACCCCTGGTACCTGGACCACCGCCTCTGGACGGCGGTGACGGTGGGCCTGCTGCTGGTGGTGTGGTGGGTCTTCGGGCTGAAGACCCTGCTCCTGGGGTCGTGATCCCCTTGCCTTGACCCACGCGAAGGCAACAAATAGGCTTGGAGGGGAAACGAAGACCCCGAAAGGACACCGCATGAATTGGCAAGCGTTGTGGTCCGTGGGAATGTTTGTCCTGGCCGCAGGGGCGTTTGCTACCGCAGGGGATTGGGTGGACGTTGGCTCGCTGCCGCCCTCGCCCGAGCGTGCCGGCCCGCCGCCGACCGATTGGCTCCTGGACCCCTCGCCCTTCGAGGCGGCAGTTCACCGGACAAATCACTCCCAGGAGATTACACTCGAGAACGGCCTGGTGCGGCGGACCTTCCGCCTCGCTCCGAACGGTGCGACCGTGGGTCTCGACAACCTGGCCGCCGACCAGGCCACGTTGCGCGCCGTGAAGCCGGAAGCCCTGGTGACCATCAACGGCCGCCAGTACGAGGTCGGCGGGCTGAAGGGGCAGCCCAATCACGCCTACCTGGCGCCCGAATGGCTCGAGAAGATGACCGCGAGCGCCGCGGCGCTCCGCTTCGTGGGCTTCGCGGTGGGGGAACCCGCCGAACGCTTCCCCTGGAAACGAGTCCGCCACCACGCCCCCGACGCCAAGTGGCCGCCGCCCGGGGCATACCTGCGGATGGACTACGAGATGCCCGAAGGCAAGGGCCCGAAGGTCCGGGTCTCGGTCCACTACGAACTCTACGACGGCGTTCCCGTCTTCTGCAAGTGGATCACCGTCCATAACCTCACCGACCGCAAACTCACGGTGAACCGCTTCGCCAGCGAGGTGCTTGCCGTGGTGGAGGACGACAGTTGGGTCGGCTCGGCGGCCGGCGTGGTGCTGCCGCGGCCGCGCTCGCTCCACGTCAAGACCGATTTCGCCTTCGGCGGCGACAACGCCCTCCTGGCCAACCGCCACGTGGTCCACTGGAAGCCTGACCCGGAATACCGCACCCAGGTCAACTATGCGCGCCGCCAGCCGTGCCTTCTGGTGGTCGAGCCCACTTACGGGCCGGAGCAGGACGTTGCCCCGGGGGGCACGTTCGAATCGTTCCGCACCTTCGAGTTGGTTTTCGACTCGACCGAGCGCGAGCGGCGTGGCCTGGCGCTGCGGCGCATGTACCGCACCATCGCCCCCTGGGTGACCGAGAACCCGCTGATGATGCACCTTCGCACTGCCAGGCCCGACGCGGTGCGGCGGGCCATTGACCAGTGTGCGGAAGTCGGCTTCGAGATGCTCATCCTCTCGTTCGGCAGCGGATTCAACATCGAGAACGAACGCCCCGACTACCTCGCCCTCTGGAAGTCCCTGGCCGACTACGCCCGCAGTAAGGGCATCGAGGTGGGCGGCTACTCGCTCCTGGCCTCGCGGCGTGTGGGCGGCGGGAACGACGTGGTGAGCCCCAAGGGCATGCGCCCCACATTCGGCCACTGCCCCGCACTGACCTCCAAGTGGGGACAGGACTACTTCCGCAAACTCTACCAGTTCTTCCGCAAGACCGGCTTTCGCCTGCTCGAACACGACGGCTCCTATCCCGGCGACCTCGACATCACGCCCCGTCCCCCGCTCCAGAAGGGCGGCGACGACTCCCGCTGGGCACAGTGGCGCGTGATCGCGAAGTTCTACCGCTGGTGCCGGGCCAACGGCATCTATCTCAACGTGCCCGACTACTACTTCCTGAACGGCTCGAACAAGACAGGAATGGGCTACCGCGAGACCAACTGGTCCCTCCCTCGCCCGCAGCAGGTGATCCACACCCGCCAGAACATCTACGACGGCACCTGGGAGAAGACGCCCACGATGGGCTGGATGTTCGTCCCGCTCACCCAGTATCACGGTGGCGGGGCCGCCGCCACGGTGGAGCCCCTCGACCAGCACCGCGACCACTACGAGCGGATGCTCTTCTCCAACCTCGCCATGGGGGTCCAGGCATGCTATCGCGGGCCGCGGCTCTACGACACCGAGCGAACGAAAGCCCTGGTGAAACGTTGGGTGGCGTGGTTCAAGACCTACCGCGACATCTTGGAGTCCGACGTGGTCCACGGCCGCCGCGCCGACGGCCGCGACCTCGACTGGATGCTCCACGCCAACCCCAGGCTCGGGCGCAAGGGGATGCTCGTCGTCTTCAACCCGCTCAAGAGTGCCCGCGAGAAGACGATCCGCGTCAACCTCTACTACACGGGTCTGACCGACCGGGCGCGCATCTCCGAGAGGGGGGCCGACCCCAAGGAATATCGCCTCGACAGGAACTATTGCGTGGAAATCCCCGTCCGCGTCGAGGCCCAGGGCATGAACTGGTTCGTCATCGAGTGAACATTG
>CAYYCI010000567.1:0-3086 GCA_964470215.1 uncultured Planctomycetota bacterium | reverse complement strand
CGACTTGACAGTGTCTGAAGCCAATCTATAATGGCGACTCGGCGGTGGGCCGGTAGTGTCGTGGAGCGCTCGATGCGGCTGGAAGAACTCACCAAGGGGGTCATCCGTTCCAATCCCATCTTCGTGCTTCTGCTGGGGTTGTGTCCGACCCTGGCGACGAGCAACTCTCTCCAGACGGCCGTGGCGATGGGGGTGGCGGCCAGTTTCGTCCTGATCTGCTCGAACGTCGTGATCTCGCTGATTCGGGGATTCGTGCCGAAGGGGGTACGGATTCCGTGCTACATTGTGGTGATTGCGAGTTTCGTGACGATTGCCGACCTTGTGCTCAAGGCCACCTTCCCCGCGATAAGCGATCAGATCGGGATTTTCATTCCCCTGATCGTGGTCAATTGCATCATCCTGGGCCGTGCCGAGGCGTTCGCCTCGAAGAACTCGGTGGGTAATTCTCTCCTGGACGGGATCGGGATGGGGATCGGTTTCACGCTCGGGCTGATTCTCCTGGCGACGATCCGGGAGCTCTTCGGGGCGGGAAAGCTGTGGGGACACCTGGTGCTGCCGGGCTACAGGCCGATGTCGGTGTTGGTCGGCGCGCCGGGGGCGTTCCTAGTGTTGGGCCTGTTGCTGGGCTTTTTCAACTGGCTCGGCCAGATGCGAAAGGCGCGCTGAGTTGGACCTCGAACGCATCTTCGCGATAGTCATCGCCAACATCCTGGTGACCAACTTCGTCCTGGCGCGTTTCCTGGGGCTTTGTCCGTTCATCGGGGTCTCGAGGAAGACCTCGTCGGCTTTTGGCATGGGGATGGCGGTGACGTTCGTGATGACGATGGCGTCGCTGATCACCTACTTGCTTTATTCCTACGTCCTCAAGCCTGGCGCTCCGCTGCTGGTGTGGCTGGCTGGTGCCGAGAGCGACATTGCTCGGAACGGGCTCGAGACGGCGCTGCGGACGGTCAGTTACATCCTGGTGATCGCGTCGCTGGTGCAACTTGTCGAGATGTTCCTTCGGAAGGTCTTCCCGCCGCTGTATCGAGCGCTGGGGATCTATCTTCCGCTGATCACGACGAACTGCGCGGTGATGGGGGTTGCGTTGTTGAACACGACGGACGCCCCCGATCTTCTGAGGCCGTTGAGCCTCGGGAAGGCGGTGCTCCAGGGCTTCTGCGCGGGGCTGGGTTTCACGCTTGCGATGTTGTTGATGTCGGGGATTCGCGAGCGGCTCGAGCTCCTCGACGTGCCCCGCCCGCTGCGCGGGGTGCCGATTGCGTTCGTGTGCACGGGGCTGATGGCCCTGGCTTTCTTCGGCTTTACTGGAATGGTGCGGCTATGAACGCAAAGAGCGGACTCGCCCTCTCGCTGGCGTTGGCCCCGTGGGTGGCTGCGGCCGAACACTGGTCCCTGGAGTTCGGCAACGACACCCCCCAGCAACTCGTCCTCGAGGACGCCAGGGGCAAACTCCAATTCTACTGGTACTTCCTCTACTGGGTGAAGAATCCCGGGACGAAGCCCGTGCGCCCGGGACTGAACCTGACGATGAAACTGACGCTCGAGAAGGTCGAGAAGACCTACCCCGACGGCTACAACACCCAGGCGGAATTGCACCTGGAGAAGAAGGTCTTGCGCCGGAAGGTCTGCAACTGGGCGGAGATGCGGGCGAAGCCCCTCGGGCCGAACGAAAAGCGCGAGGGGGTGGCGATCTTCCACCTCGGCACCGAGATGCCCGACTTCGACGTGATGGAGATAATGGTCCGCGGCCTGGCCGAGCCGAGGTTCGTGGGGCGCGAGGGCAACATCCGAAAGTTCCGCCGCTCCACGCTCCTGTTGACCTATCGCTATGTGTCGAGCCGCTGGCGCGCCGGGAAGGAGTTGAAGTACGTGCCCGAGCGCTGGATTCTCGAGGAAGTCGAGGTGGCCGACCGCACACTCACCGAAGGCCAGGCCAGCGACGATGTGAGCAAGCGGCTGCGCGACCTGCTCAAGAAGGCCGAGGAGGCACGCAAGAAGAAACCGACCAGCCGAGCGAAGCCTCCACCGACCGAAGGCGACGCCTCGAAGTCCCGGCAAGAGCTCATAGCCAAAAGGCGCAGCCCCGGCAGCCCGGCTCCCGAATTGGTCACGGCGCTGCGAGAACGCATGGCGAAAGCCCCGGCCATCCGAGCCACCTTTCTCGAGACGGTGGGCCGGGGCCAGCGAGCCCAGCAGGCTTCGGGGACGATCGTCGTCGAGAGAGGCGGAAAGTTCACGATGGAACGCCTGCCCCGCCTGGCCGGCCGCTCGACCATCAAGGAACTGCGGGTCTTCGACGGCCGGAGCCTGTGGGTGCAGAGTTCGGCGCGAGGGGTGGGCGAGGCCGTCAGGCGATGGGACAGCGCGAAGTGTCGCAAGGAGTGGTTCACGATAGACGGCAGGCCCGAGGTGGATTTCGCCTCCGTGGTCAATCCGGTTCGGGCCTGGTGTCTATTCTTCCGGGCGCTGGTCTATCTGGGGGCCGAGCGTCTGCCCAGCGAGAGCACCTACGTCCTGGAGGCTCGCGTGGGGCAAGACTTCGAGAAGGTCCTGCGCGGGCCGCTGGCCCCGGAGGTCGTGGGGATGGCCCTCGGGCGACGCGTCCGCTTCTGGCTCGGCGAGTCCACAGGCTTCCTGCGCAAGATGGAAGTTTACGACCGGGACGGGGCGGTCGTCGCGCGGCTCGAGTGTCCTGAGGTCCACACCGACGCGGTGGTCGAGCCCTCGCGTTTCGTCTTCAAGCCCCCGAAGGGGGTCGAGGTGATCGAGATGAGCGGGGGCCTGGCCGAGACCTCCGCCCCCTGACGCGCCCTGCCGATTCCCTTCAGCTGCGTGCTATATCGCTCGCCATGAATCCGCTTCTTTCCGTAACGTCAGCGTCTCGCTGGCACTCTCGAGGCCGGCGAGACGATGGCGTTACGTCCGCCTGCCCGGAGTCTCGTTGACCGGGAATCGTGGTGAGTCATACAGTGCGGGCGGGAAAGTAGGGCGTGCAAACCTGCACGCGGAAATCCATGTCCGCCTGTAGGCAGGGCTTCGCTGCCCCGCGGCCATCCGTTGTAGGCGGGGCGTCCCGCCCCGCG
>CAYYCI010000566.1:0-3088 GCA_964470215.1 uncultured Planctomycetota bacterium | reverse complement strand
CGAAGTAGGGCAGCTCTGTGGCCGGCGCGCACAATTCCACCCCGCTTCCGAGAGCGGCGGCCCCACACGCCTGGTCGCGGTGGTGGTGGGTGAAGAGCACCCGCTCGACCGACCTGACGCCCAGGTCCCGCAGCGAGCCGACGACCGACCCCTCGCCGCAGTCAACGAGCAGCGCCCGCTCCCCATCGCGGACGATGCCGACATTGACCGGCCCGATGTGGACTGCCAGGTGGTTGGTCAGTTTGCGCAGCGCCATTTTTTCTTTCCCCTTCATGGGAGCGAAATCGTAACGCCTGCCCCGCCACCTTGCAACCCCGACCGCAGCGCTGCGAGTGCCGCGAGGCTTGACTCGCTCTCTGGGCGCCAATAGAATCCGGTGGAAGGCGTAAACGAAGGTTCTCCGCCAACCGAGGAGGTCAACGAGCGATGAAGCAATCAGAGTCTGGCTCGGGCGCTCGGGGCGCCGGCCCGGGGGTCTTCCTCTATCCGTTGGTTGGATTGCTGCTGGTCGGGAATGTGGTTTTCGCCGTCTTGTGGCTGGTCAACCCGCTCGCGGCTGGCCGCCTCGGCGGCCGCGGTGGACGACGCATCGAGGCCATCTGTCCAACGGGCGCGCTCCGCATAGTCGAGGGCCTGGAACTCGAGGGTCCCGACTCCGCCCACGAGGTCCACCTGGCCAGCACACAGTTCGAGGCCCTTGCCAAGGAACTCCGCACCCTCACCCAGACCTCCCGCAGCGCCGAGCAGGCGAGGGAGTTCTTCGAGTCGGCCGCCGGAGGCGAGGCGAAGCCGGCTCTCGTCCTCTCGTTCCCGCGGCGGGCCGGGACGGAACGGCTCGAGGTCTATGCGGCGGACGCCCGCAGGCAGTTGTGCTACTGCCGCCTTGCCCGGACAGGGGAGCCGGTGGCGATCCCGCTGGCCAAGTTCCAGGAGATTGCCGCCAAGATAGTGAAGCTGACCGGCGGGGTGGGGGGGAGCCTGAGCGTGCCATACTACATGCCGCTCGGCCCTGAAATCCGCCAGAAACTCCAGGCGCTCAAGGGGCCGCTGGTCGTCACGACCATCTCGTCCGACCCCCGCGCCTACCTCCTCCAGCAACTGAGCAACCCCCTCGCTGGCCTCGGCGGGTTGAAACTGACGAAACCCGACGCCGGGACGATCGTGGCGGCCGCACAACTGCCCGAGGACCAGGCCATGGCCCGCGCTCTGGCCGACGCCATGGCGCGAGCCTCCGAGAACGTCAAGACCCAACACCTCGACCTGGCGACCAAGCCCAAGGCCGCGCAACAATTCGCTCAGTCCGTCAGGCGCTCCCTCGACGAACTCCAGGACTCGCTCGTCCTTCAATACGGCGACCGCATCCGGGTGATCCAGAACACCCAACTCCTGCGCCGAGAGCAGGCCGGGCCTTTGGTGGTAGGCGCGCCGCGTTTCGAGGGCGAAAGGGTCGTCGTCCAGGCCCTCGACGATCTGCTGGCCGAGCGCGGCTTCGTTTACTTCGCCGAGGGCCACGGCGAGCGGCGCGTCCCCGACCGCGAGGACGTGGGCCTCAGCCTAGCCGCCGAGCAACTCTCCGCCCGCGGCTTCCGCCCAGTGCCTGTTGACCTCTCGAAGACCGCCTCGCTCCCCCGCGACTGCAAGGTTCTGGTGATCCCCGGTCCGCGAAAGCCCTTCAGGGCTGAATTGGAGGCCGCGCTGGCCGACTTCCTGGCCAAGGGAGGGCGTCTGGCGCTCTTCCTCGACCCGCCCGACGGCGCGCTCGTCCTCGAGAACGCCCTGAAGCGCTACGGCATCGGGGTTCCGAGTCCCAAGCAGGTGCTGCGGGTTCGCGGGCGCTTCGCTCAGCCGGAAGCCCTCGAGTTAGAATTCGACCGCAAACCCGACTTCGTCCGGCGCTGGGCGCGCCAGACAGCCGTCTTCTTCACCGGGTGCGCCGTCGCGGTCGGGCAGCCCGACGAGGCCACCGGCTGCGAGGCATTCGAGGTCGCCAGGCCGGTGGCCCTCACCGGCAAGCCGCCGTGCGTCCTCGCCGCCGTCAGGCCCAGGAAGGGCCACCGCGGGCCGAAAATCCTCCTCGGCGGCGACGTGGACGCCTTCACCAACCAACTGGTCCGCCAGGTGCCCGGGAACACGTCCCTGCTCGTCAGCGCCCTGGCGTGGCTGGCCGAGTAGCCTCGTCTGTCCCGCGAAGCGGCTCTGGCGGGGAGGGGATGATTATCCGCCGGCCTATCCGCAGCCGCCGCTCCTTCAGCCCCGGATTGGCCTCCAGGATGCGACGCCAGTGGCGGGTCGTCCCGTAGAAATGGCGGGAGATCGCGCTCAGGGTGTCCCCTTGTTGGATCACGTAGTGGCGCGGCCAATCGGGCTTCTTTTGGGGTTGTGCCCGCGTGGTCGGTTTGACGACCTTCGGCGGCTCAGGGGCCGGCGGCTCGGGCGAAGGCGGCTTGGCGGGCTGGAGTTCGGGCGGAGGCATCGGCGCGGCCGCCACAGGCAACTGAGGCCACCCCCCACGGCTCCGAGCGAACGACTGCAACTGCCACTGGCCGGCCACCCGCTCGAAGTGGTATTCGGCCCTCGCCCCCGCCCTGGGATACTCCACGCGAAACCTGGCCGCAGGCCGCTGGGGGCCGGCCCCCTCGAAGACCACCGCCTCGCGGACCACCGGCGGCTCGTTGTCGTAGTCGGGGTCGGTCATCCGCTCGAAAATCTCGGCGAACTCCTCCAGCGCCACGCTCTGGCGGAAGGCCACGTCGAGGTTCTGATAGGCCCGTTCGGCCTGCGAGCCGCCGGTGGGCATGCTCGCCGGAGGGGGCGCCTCGCCCCGGCGGAACGGCCACACCCTCGCCCACCACAAGATGAGCCCGACGAGCAGTGCAGGAACGAGATAGCGCAGGGGGGATTTGCGTCTTCGTCCGACCATGATGCCTCCACGAGCCATGCCAGTGCTCCGCAAACCAGGCGCGCAAGCGGATTCTAGCGACCCGCAGGCGCGCTGTCAACACCAAATGTTGTGTGACGGGGAGGGCCGTTGCCCAGCAGGTAGGGGACCAAGATAGCCCAGCGACAGCCCACCCGGAGGCGGGAGGGG
>CAYYCI010000565.1:0-3106 GCA_964470215.1 uncultured Planctomycetota bacterium | reverse complement strand
CCCCGACCCGTCGTTCCGAAGCCCCACATGCCAAACGCTTTGCGCCCTCTCGGCAAAGCATTCTTTTCCTTCTCGCCTGCATTAGAAACCCACGGTGCACAAAAGCGTGCCAAAGCCCACAGCCCCGGCGCGCTGCCATCCCGGGTTCCTTCATGGATGCGCCACTGACAGCCCGTCCACAACGTCCACCATGTCCACCACGTCCGCACTCCAGGTCGGGCTCAAACAGGTCGGGGGCTGACGCACAGGTGGCGCTTGAAAAATGCAGGCCGACTTTGTTCTATGATACATGACGAGGGGCGGTGTGAAACGTGGCTCAGGAGGCAAGAGCAGGGAAGAAGAAACGCCGGCTGTGGTGTCTTTGTGGCTCGGATGGTAGGATTCATCTGCAAGGAGAAACAAGCGTGAGGAAGATGTGGTTCGCAGTTGCCACCCTGGCGATTGTCGGTCTGGTGACCAGCGCCCTCGCCCAGGAACAGGAGAAAAAGCGGCGTGGTGGCAAACTCGAGAAGGTCACCGGCACGTTTGTCTCCGCCACCGTTGAGGGCGGGAACGTTCAACTCAAGATCAACACCGACGACGGCGAGAAGACCTACGAGATGTCCGCCACCGTGGTGGCCATCTGCCGCGAGAAGAACGGGCAGAAACTCGCCAGGATGATCCGCGTCTCCCGCGGCCGCAAGGCCCCTCAGGCCAAGGGCAACATGCAGGTCGTCCAGGGCGACATCCAGTCCGCCGCCCTCCAGGGCAACAAGGTCGTCGTGACGATCAAGCCCGCCGAGGGCGAGGCGACCAGCGTGGCCCTCACGAGCAACGTGAGCGTCCTCTGTCGCCAGGGGAAGGCCATGGCCATCGTGTCGGCCGGCAGGGCTCGGGGCCAGAAGCCCGAAGGCGCGGGCAGGCAGCGGCGGAAGAAGAAGGGAGCCGACGCCCCCCAGAACTTCTGAAGCCCCCCGAAAACCCGTTAATCCGCCTGGGAGCGCTCCCGCTCCCAGGCGGACTCTTTTCAGCGCCGAAGACCCCGGATGAACTCGGCGAGGGCCCTGCCCAGTCGCTCGTGGCCCTCCCCGCTGGGGAAGCGAAGCGTCGCCCGATCATCTCCCACTCGCCAACACCCCGCCAGCGCGCCTCCCAGGTCCGCATACCGGGCGCGATAAACGTGGGCCACCCGCTTTGCCTGCATCACATACTTGACGAGCCGCGCGGCGTGGTCGGGCGGCCCGGCCGGCGCCACCACCACGAAGTGGCGGGCGCCGAGGGCCTCGAAGTGCTGGACCAGGGCCTCCAGTCCTCGCCCGAAGACCAGGGGGTCGGTCCCCAAGTCGTCCTCGGTGTGGCCGAGCGAAAAGGCCACAAGGTCCGGCGCCTTGCGCCAGGCTTTCTGGCTGGCCGCCGCGATGGCTCGAAGGACCGGCGGCCCCGACTCTCGGCCCCGCGACCGGACGGCCAGGACCGCCACTTCCAGCCCTTCGAGGGCGCGCGCCGCGCCTGCCAGATAGCCGTCCCGCTTTCCCAGGTCCTCCCCGACAATCGCCACGCGGTCGAACTTCACCCGGTCGCCGTATAGTTTGTAGCGAATCCATCGGACCAGCGGCCAGCGCTGCTCGATCTGCCTGACTCGGTGGGCTATCCTGAGGACGACCGCCTGTCCTTTCTCGCCCACGAGCCTCAGCCCCTTGACCTCCAGCGGACGAAGGGGACGAGTGAGGTTGACCACCCGCGCCTTCACTCCCGCCACCGGCCTGGCCTCCTTCGCCGTGGAGAGGGAGAGTTCCAGGAGCGCTGGCTCGCCTCGCCCCGGGCGCAGGCGCAATTGAGCGCGCCATGGCTTGCCAGCGGCGGCCCTGCCAGATGCAGCGTGGGAGGCTAGAGCGCGGCCCTTCGCGTCGAGGAGCCGAGCGGCGACCCGGAACTCTCCCGCGCCTTCGACCCGCACACAGGCCGTAAGCGCCTCGTCGTCGTAGATGACCTGAGGCAGGTACTCCACGCAGAGCCGCGGTCCCGCCGCCGCAGCGCATTCGGCGATCGAGATGAAAAACAGAGCAAGGGGCCTCACACTTGCTCTCTCTCACTGATGGCCGCCACCCTCGCCATCCCACCTGTGGGCGGGGCGCCCTGCCCGGTGTCGGTCGCCGTCCCTAGCGGATGCTCAGCCTTTGGCGGATCACCTCGGTGAGGCGTGCCGCTGCCTTCTCGTGGCCCTTCAGGTTCGGGTGGACGCCGTCGGTGGTGTCTGTTTTCGGGTCGAGCCAGCCTGCGGTCTCGACGAGATGGACGTGGTCGTCGCCATCCGCTCTCGCCGAGGCGACCGCCCAGCGAACGGATTCGGCGTGTATCTGGGTGAAGGGCACGAGGCAGAAGATCTCGGCGCCCGGGTTCCGCGAGCGCGCCAGCCGGATGAGGTTCAGATAGCCGTGCTCGATCGAGCGGGCGCGCCCGTCGTTGCTACCCTGGTTTATCACTACGACGTCGGCGGGGCGATCGGTCGCCGGCACCTGGCCGTAAGCAAAAGGATAGGCCAGGCCGACCGGAGGCACTCCGCCATTGCCGCCAATCGTTATGCCCTGGCGGCCGAAGCCGATGATCCTCGGCTCGGCGCCCAGGGCCATGGCGGTGCGGAAGGCGTAGGTGGCGCGGCTGTCGGCGATCTCGGTCCACTCGTTGCGGCGCCCGGCTCGCACGGCCAGGATGCCCTCCGTTATCGAATCACCAATGGCCTCGAGAACGAGCCTTCGCTTTCGCGGTGGCCGGAGGAACCTGCCGCCGGGAGCCTCGATGCCAGTGACGACGAGCGCAGCGACCAGCGGCGGCTTCCAGCGCGGCTGGTGCTCGTCCGCCGATTTCAGCACGACCCACACCCGATGCGCCCTTTCCGGAGCACCTCGGCCGATGACAATCTCGCTGCGGTCGAGCGAAACCTTCGACCACTGGCCGTCGAACTGGACCCACAGTTGTGGATAGGGCGCCCTGAGGTTCGAGGCGTCAACGTGGAGCATGCACGATGTGCCCCGGTAGCGGAACTCGAGCGACGAGCCTGGGTTGACGGCGATCAGCCTCTCCGGCGCCCCCGAGGCATCCCACCGCCCGAGCAGCCTCACCGTGGCCT
>CAYYCI010000564.1:0-3120 GCA_964470215.1 uncultured Planctomycetota bacterium | reverse complement strand
CGCCTGCATTGGAAGCCCACGGTGCACAAAAGCGTGCCAAAGCCCACAGCCCCGGCCTCTTTCGCTACCACGCACAGGTTTCGCTCACTCATAGTTTTGGCCTTTCCAACCTATCCTCGAGGCGGGCCGGGCAGACACCGGGACCTGCCCCTACGAGACCCGCACGCGGGGCAGGGACGCCTCCGCCCACACAATGGTCCTTTGGTCTTGTGGGCAGGGCCTCTGCGCCTATCGCCGCCGAATGAGAATGTGGATGAAGATGGGGCCGCCGATCAGTGCGGTGATCACCCCGACGGGCATCTCCGACGGCGCGATGACCACCCGCGCCAGCGCGTCGCACCCAACGAGAAACGCGCCGCCGAGCAGAAACGACCCAGGCACCACCACCCGCTGGTCATACCCCGAGAGCCTCCTGACCGCGTGGGGGACGATCAGCCCGACGAAGCCGATCGGCCCGGCGAGGGAGACAACCGCGGCCGTGGCCAGGCCCGCTCCGAAAAACACCTCCCGATGAACCGCCGCAACGTCCACCCCGTGTCCCGCCGCCATCTCCTCGCCGAGGGCCAGGTGGTTCAGCGCGGGCAGTTGCATGACCAGGAGCCCCAGCCCCGGGAGCAAGAGCGGCAGGACTCCGCCCACCTCGCCGTAGCCGACGACCGCCAGCCCGCCCATCACCCAGCGGTCCATCGCGACCAGCACGTGAGGACTCGCCAGGAAACGAACGAGCATGATCAGGGCGCCACACAATATCCCTATCGTCACGCCCGCCAGGAGCACGGTCAACATCGAGAGGCCCTGTGGCCGCCTGGCGAGGGCGTAGATGACCGCCAACACCAGGGCGCAGCCGGTCAGCGAGAAGAGCGGCACGGTGGTCAGCGGCCCGAATCGCACCGTCAGCCCGGGCAGGAGGATCGCCACGGCCGCGCCGAGCGCCCCGCCGCCGGTCACCCCGAGAGTGAACGGCGTGGCGAGCGGGTTGCGCAGGACGACCTGGAGGCACGCACCGACCGCCGCGAGGGTCCCACCCGTCAGGAAGCCCAGAAGCACCCTCGGCACCCGCAGGCCCCAGAGGATGACCCCCGTCGTCCTCTCGGGGCCAACGGCCGGTGCGAGGACCAGCGCCAGGACGGCCGGCGCCAGGTAGGGCGCCACCCTCGCGAGGCAACGCCGGGGGGTGAGGAGCGAGTCGTGTTTGCTCACTTCGCCCATCGCTCAGTTCTCGCTGCTGCGCGGCAGGAGAATCGGCCGCCCACACTCCGGGTGGCGCTCGAGGACCACCTCCTCGCCGTAAGCCGCCCGGAGGACCTCGGGGGTCAACACCGCCTCGGGCGTGCCGCGGTGGGCCAACCGCCCGTCGCGCAGCAACGCCAGGGTGTCGCAATAGAGCGAGGCCAGGTTCACATCGTGGGTGACGACGACGACGGCGATCCCCCCGGCGGCCAGCCGCCGCACGAGGGCGAAGAAGCGCCTCTGGTGGTGGAGGTCCAGCGCCATCGTCGGCTCGTCGAGGAGGAGGACGCGCGGCTCCTGGGCGAGGACCGAGGCCAGGAGGGCCCGCTGGCGCTCGCCGCCAGAAAGACGCGAGAGGCGCCTGTGGCGAAGTCCCGCTACCTCGCTCGCATCCAGGCACCGCTCGACCACCTCCCGGTCGCGCGGTCCCAGGAATCCCGCCCCGCACAGGTGTGGGAATCGCCCCATCGCCACCACCTCCTCCACCCGGTAGTCGAATTCGCTCGTGACCTGTTGTGGGAGGTAGCCGAGGGTGCGAGCGATCTCTCGTCGAGAGAGGCTGCGGATTTCCCGCCCCACGAGCCGAACCGCTCCGGAGGCGGGCTTCAACACTCCGGCGCCGAGGCGAAGGAGGGTCGTCTTCCCTGAGCCGTTCGGGCCGATTATCCCGACGACCTCGCCGGCGTGGACGGCGAGGCTGACGTCGGCGAGCCGCCACTGCGAGCCAGGGTAGCGGAAGCCTACGCTCTCGAACTCCAGGAGCGCCTCGCCCACGTCAATCCTCTTCGGAATAGCGCCCGCTCGAGGCGCGAAACAAGAACCCGCGCCCTCCGGTTGGCACGCTTTTTGCACCGCAATCCCGCAAGAGGCGAGAAGGGAAAGAACGCAAAGGCTCAGGAGGAATAGCCTCGCAAGCCGCGGCGAGGGGGCGCTGTTGTGCATGGGGCGCAGTCCGGCAGTGCGTTCTTTTCCTTCCCGCCTCCAGGAAGAACCCACGGTGCACAAAAGCGTGCCAATCGGAGGGCGCTCCCCCTTGCGTCACACAGTCAAGGCGCATACCCGTCCTCTCGCTTCGGGGCTTCAGGGTGAAGGACTTCGGCGATGCGCCTGGCCGACTCGACCACCCGCGGGCCTGGCAACAACAGGTAGTCGTCGGTGAGGAAATATATCCGTGCGTCACGCACGGCCGGCAGCGAGGGGAGTGACCGCCAGTCGTCCAGGAGGGCCTGGCGCTCCGCCGCGTCGGGCTTGCGCCCCGGGAAGAACTCCAGGATCACCTCCGGCCGCCGCCGCAGGAGGGTCTCCTTCGAGACCTGGGGGTAAGGCTCCGAGAGATCGGCGAGCACGTTCTCCCCGCCGGCCACCTCGACGACTTGGCTCAGGAAGGTCTTGCCGCCCGCGCTCCCCACGAGGCGTAGTGAGCCGGCGCGGTGGCCCAGGGCGATGAAGACCCGCGGCCTTGGCAGGCCGGCGACCCTGGCCGCGACCTCGGCCAGTCCCAGGCGGAGCCTCGCCGCCAGACGGTCGGCCTCGGCCTCCCTGTCCGTAACCGCCCCCAGCCGTCGAAGCCCAGAATAGATCGAGGCCAGGTCGAACATCTCGACCCTCAGGAGTCGGATGCCGAACTTCCGGCAGAAAGCCGTCATGTTCTCGGCGCGGCCTTGGACGACGATCACGTCCGGGGCGAGGGCCACGATGCGCTCGAAGTTCGGATTGACGTCCCCGCCAACCCGTGGCTTCCGGGTGGCGTCTGGCGGCCAGGTGCAATAGTCGCCCACCCCCACTACGTGCTCCCCCGCGCCGATGGCGTAGAGGCTCTCGACGACACTCGGGGCCGTGGCGACTATTCGCCGAGCCGCGAAGTCGAGTTCAGGCCCCACCGGCACCGCA
>CAYYCI010000563.1:0-3123 GCA_964470215.1 uncultured Planctomycetota bacterium | reverse complement strand
TCAGCGGCTACAAGTGTCTCCCCATCTGTTTCATGCACACCATGGCCAACGACATTCCCCTCTACTACAAACTCGGCGCGCGCCACTTCCACTACATGCACGTGGTGACAAGGAACTGGGGGAACAAGGCCCTGACCAATTACCAGATGGCGCGCCAACTCTGGGATGTCGGGACCGACTGCGAGGCCCTCTGGCGCGACTACTTCGCCCGCCGCTACGGGCCGGCCGCTCCGACGATGCGCCGCTTCTACGAAACCCTCGAGAAGATGCTCTGCAACGTCTCGCAACTCAAGTATAGCCTCGCGCGCCGGCTCAATCGCGGGGACAAGAATCTCTTTCCCGACCCGCACCTGCGCTTCGAGCGACGGCCCGGGCTGAAGTGCACGGGTCCGACCCTGGCCGAGATCGTCGGCCACGCGAAGGACTGCCGTCGGCTCATCAATTCGGCCCTCGGGACCAACCTACCGAACCGCATCAGGGCGCGCATCGAGGAGGACGAGCGGCTGTTCACTTACGGCGAACGAACGGTGCTCTACCTCTACGAGTGTGCGAGCGCGTTTGAACTCGCGCGGGCGGGCAAGCGCGACGAGGCTCGCCGCCACTTCGCCGAGGCGAAGCGCCTGGCCGAACTCCTGCGCCGCGACACCACCTCGACCAGGCACTCCTCGAGCCACGCCAACGCCCCGAATGCATTCGCAGCCACTTACGCCACAGGCGCCCTCCGCCATCTCGCCAACCTGCTCAAGTAGTGCCAGTGACCGAACGCGCGAGGGGCCAGGGGTAGAGCCCGTCCGCTCCCCGCCAGGGCCTGGCGGGGGTGGCTACTTTGGGAGGCGCACCGGGAGGCGGGTGCGGAAGGGGCCGACGCGCAGGAGAGTCTGGGAGGCGGGGTTGAAGGGGTAGAAATAGGCCGCCTGTCCAGTCATCGTCCGCACGGTCTGTGCGAGTTTCTCGCCTTCGGGCGTGGCGAGGAAGAATCCGAGTTCGAAACTGGCCGGCAGCTCCGTTGGCTCGGAGGCGAAGTCGTCGTCGGTCAGCATCAGGTAGTGGTGCCAGGGCCGCAGAGGAAGAGGGAGGGCTAGTGTTTCTTGGAAACTTTCCCCTGGCTTGACCATTGTGGCGCAGGGGATGAAAGGTTTCTCCACGTCCATCGTGTCGGGCACGGGGATGATCTTCTTCGAGAGGAGCACTCCGTCGCCGCTTGCCTCGATGTAGACCCTCTGGGGCTCGGTGGCGAACATGCCATCGGGCAGGACCTGACGATAGATTTGATTGAAGAGGAACGCATTCTGCGGGCTGCCGTTCTCGAAGACATATGTGAGCATCACTACAGAGGGGTCCGGCCTCGCCAGGCTCACCTGGAGAGTGCACTGAATGGCTTCGGCGCGGAGTTGTTCTTCCATGGTCTTGGTCTCCTTCCCAGCCCCCGCGCACCCCGCTAGCGTGACCGCCACCGCTGCGAGGAGCATGAAGGGCGTGGGGCGGCCGGGCGTGGAGGCCGGAGGCTTAGTACCACTTGCGCTCGGGCTGCTTGGGGTCCCATTCACTGCGCAGCTTGTTCTCCGTGTAAGGGCGTTTGTCGTTGGGCGGTATGCCGACGGTCTCGGCCTCCCGCTTGCTGACCTGCGCGTACTTCTTGGGGTCTGCGGGGTCGGGCTTCTTGTCGTTGGTGGTCGTGCCGGGAGCGGTAGTGCCGTAGGCTGCCTGTTCGGCATGGATGAGTTCGTGGCCGAGGCCGATGGCTGGGGGACGCTCCTCCCACTTCTCCGAGCCGATCTTCTTCTTATCGGGGTTGAAGTAGACTGTGGAGTTGGTGCCCTTCCCGGGCTTGCCGTCGGGCTTGGCGAAGCGGTCGTTGGGGTTGTCGTAGCCGCAGGCGTTGCCGTCCGTGGTCGGCTTGATGGTCACGGTCTTGCCGCTCTTGTCGAGCGAGGCGAGCAGGGCCTTGCCGGTTTTCGTCTTTTTTATGTCGTCGAGGGCCTGGATGGTCTTCTTGCGGAAGGCCTCGTCGCCCTCGATCTTAATGGCCTTGCCATAGGAGTTGGGCGCCAGTGGACAGCCCTGGGTCGTCTTCTTCACGGGCGTCTTCGGCTTCGCCTTGGCCGCCTTGCCAGCCTTCTTCCTTTTGCACATCTGTGCCAGCCCTGAGAGTTCACGCGCGGGCGAGCCACTGATCGGCAAGCTTCATGCCCGCCTCGTGCAGGCGTTCAGCCTTTCTCTGGCGCCCCTCGGGGGAGCGGTCGTTGAGGATCTCGGCGGCCCACGGGAACTGAGGATCGGCGGAAAAGCCGCTGCCAAGCATGAACATCAACGTCGCAAAGACCGCGATCCCGAGGTCCCCCGGCACGTCGTAGTCCCGAGCCGCTTGCGCCGCACAGCGGGCCACCTGCGCCAGAGCGTCCGCGCCAACGCGCCTGGCCTTCTGCGGCCAGACCTCGCGCAGGAGGCCTGCCACCCGCGTCTGGACGTTTTCTGAGCCGGGCTGCCAGACCTGCGCGACTGGGCGCTCGCGCAGGCGCTTGAGCGCCGCTAGAAGCAGCTCACCCTCCTCACCAGCCACGGCGTCCAGGTAGGCCATGGCCTCGTCGTAGAGGCGCTCGGCTCGAGCTCCCGGGTCAGAGACGGCTTCGTCCTTCAGGATGGCAGCAGCCCAGGGAAGCTGCGGATCCTCGTCGAAGTAGCTCCCGAGCAGGAGCATGAGCGGAACGTAGTGGTAGAGGTCGCGTTGGGTGGTGAGGCCATAGGCTTGGCCCCGCTCGACGCCGAGGCGGATTGTCGCACGCAGCGCTTGCTCGCCCACGATCTCGTAATGGGCGGGGAAGTACTCCGCGATGTGTCCGAGCATGCGGCGCTCGAAACGGCTGACCGACGCGTCGGCAAAAACCGCCATCTGCTCGGGGCGGATGGTCAGCACTACTGTGGCCCCCTGACGGGAGGATGCCCCGTGGTGATAGGCCTCACGGCAGCACCGTGAAGCGAGACGACCGCGCACGCTCGCACGGCCCGGCCGGGCACCCGGCTCATTTTACTGCCACACCGCGCCCTGTCAAGAACCGGGAAGCCTGCGATGTCATGCCAGAGGGAAAATGTCACCCCTGAGCCACAGGGATTCTGTCATCCCCC
>CAYYCI010000562.1:0-3129 GCA_964470215.1 uncultured Planctomycetota bacterium | reverse complement strand
CGCCACTGGGTGCCCTACCTCGGCCACACCCTCGACGCAGGAATGGCCACCCTGTGGGCCGAGGAGGTCTACGAGGCGCTCAAGTACCTCGACGAGAGCAAGTGCCCGTACACGAAGACTGCGGCTCCGACCGACTCGAACCTGTGGCTCGGCGCGGCCGACGACGTGATCCTGCGCGAACGCGGGATCGAGTTCGTGGATGGCACGGCCCCAGGCTTCGCCGCGATCGTCGGCGCCGCCCCAGATAACCAGACCGCCGTGAAGATCGCCCGCGAACTCCAGGAGAACAACCTCTACGTGTTCATGTGCGCCGAGTCCCGCGGGAAGCGCTTCGCCGAACAACTGGCTGAGGAAGGGGTCCAGATGGGCTGGGAGACCCGCCTCGTGCCCTTCGGCCAGGGGGTGAGCGCGGCGGTCTTCGCGCTCGGCTTCGCCGCCAGGGCAGCCCTGAGTTTCGGCGGGGTGCAGCCCGGGGACTACCGCCGGGTGCTCCTCTACAACAAGTATCGCGTCTTCGCATTCGTCCTGGCTCTCGGCCCGGTGGACGAGGAAAAATACGCCAACGCCGCCGGCGCCATCAACTTCGGCTTCCCGACCATCGCCGACACCGACATCCCCGCCATCCTGCCCACGGGCGTGTGTCTCTACGAACACGTCGTCCCCAACGTCACCCACGACGAAATGGTCAAGCGGGCCATCTATGTCCGCGGCCTGAAGGTCGTGCCCTCGTCGGTGGACATCCCGACCCACTTCGGCCCGGCCTTCGAGGGCGAGCGGGTGCGCAAGGAAGACATGCAAATCGAGGCAGGCAACCCCAAGTATGGCATCCCGTGCTTCGAGTATCTCCGCACCCTGCCCGCCGACCAGGTCGAGGACGGCAAGATAGAGGTCATAGGCCCGGAGATAGACGAACTGGAGCCCGGCTCGTGTATCCCCCTGGGCATCGTGGTCGAGGTCTCCGGGGCGAAGATGCAGACCGACTTCGAGCCGATCCTCGAACGCCAGATCCACACGTTCCTGAACTGTGCCCAGGGCATCTTCCACATGGGCCAGCGCGACACCGCCTGGGTCCGCTACAGCAAGGATGGCTTCCAGGCCGGCCTGCGCTTCCACCACATCGGGGTGATCCTCCACGCCAAACTCCGCGAGGAATACTCGGCCATCGTGGACAAGTGCCAGGTGAGAGTCTACACCAGGCTCGAGGATGTCCAGAAGTACCTCGAGGAAGCCCGCAAGACCTACGCCGCGCGCGATGCCCGCATGGCCGGCATGACGGACGAGAGCGTGGACGTCTTCTACTCGTGCACCCTGTGCCAGAGTTTCGCGCCCAACCACGTGTGTATCATCACGCCGGAGCACCCCGGGCTGTGTGGCGCCTACAACTGGCTCGACGGCCGCGCCGCCTACGAGATCGTGCCCACCGGCCCCAACCAGCCCGTGCCCAAGGGCCGGTGCATAGACGAACACCTCGGCCAGTGGGAAGAGGTCAACAAGTTCGTCTACGAACACTCCAACCGCACGATCGAGCGGATGAGCGCCTACTCGATGCTCGTGGACCCCATGACCAGTTGCGGCTGCTTCGAGTGTATCTCGGCCATCCTGCCGATGTGCAACGGCATCATGTGCGTGGACCGCGACTACACCGAGATGACCCCCTGCGGGATGAAATTCTCGACCATGGCCGGCTCGGTAGGCGGCGGACAGCAGACCCCGGGCTTCATGGGCCACTCGAAGATGTACATAAGTTCGAAGAAGTTCATGCGGGCCGACGGCGGGTTCCGGCGGATCGTCTGGATGCCTTCAAGGCTTAAGCAGGAAATCGGTGAAGCCCTCGACGCGCGCGCGAGAGAGGACGGCGAGGAGGGCTTCCTGGACAAGATCGCCGACGAGACCGTCGCAAACACCGAGGAAGAGGTCCTCGAATACCTACAGAAGGTCGGCCATCCCGCGCTCAGCATGGACCCGATCCTCTAGCGCAACGGACGCCCGCAGGACCGGCAGAGGGGATTCTTCGCGCCACCGCCAATCAAACCCGCGCTGAAAGGAGATGCCGATGGCACTGACGGCGATGGATATCTTCAAACTCCTCCCGCGGACCAACTGCCGCGAGTGTGGCCAGGCCACCTGCCTGGCCTTCGCCATGCAGATCGCCCAGAAGAAGGCCAAACTCGAGGACTGCCCATACGTCAGCGACGAGGCCAAGGCCGCGCTCGGCGCCGCCGCCGCTCCACCCATCGCCCTCGTCAAGATCGGAACCGGCGAAAAAGAACTCGCCATCGGAAACGAAACCGTCCTCTTCCGCCACGACGAGAAGTTCCACCATCCCTGCGGCATCGCCGTCCGAGTCTCCGACACCCTCGACGAGGCGGCCCTCGCCGACAAGATCGAAAAGACCAACGCCCTGAAGTTCATCCGTGTGGGGCAGGAGATCAAGATCGACCTCCTGGCCCTGGAAAACGACAGCGGCGACACCGCGAAGTTCGCCGCCGCAGCCAAAACCCTGGCCGAAAAGAGCGACTACGCCCTCATCCTCATGACCCGCTCGCCTGAGGCCATGAAAGCCGCCGCCGCCCCGATCGCGGACCACAAGCCCCTCCTCTACGCCGCCGACGCCGAGAACCACCAGGCCATGGCCGCCGTGGCCAAGGACCTCGGCTGCCCGCTGGCCGTGGTCGCCGACGGGGTCGAGGCCCTCGCCGACCTCGTCGAGAAGGTCAAGAGCGCCGGCGTCGAGCAAATCGTCATTGACCCCGGCAAGCGCGACATGAAGGACGGCCTCCAGGCACTCACTCTCCACCGCCGCGCGGCCCTCAAGAAGCAGTTCCGGCCCCTCGGCTACCCGCCGATCGCCTTCGCCGAGGCCGACGACCCCTGCGACGAACTCCTCCTGGCAACCACTTTCCTGCTGAAGTACGCGGGCATCGTGGTCGTCAGGACCGACACCCCGCAGTTCATCCTCCCCCTCCTGACCGCTCGGATGAACATCTACACCGACCCCCAGAAACCCATCCAGGTGGAGCCGAAACTCTACCCGGTCGGCGACCCCGCCGAGAACGCCCCGGTGATGTTCACCACCAACTTCTCGCTCACCTACTACAGCGTCGAGAGCGAGGTCGAGGCCAGCCGCGT
>CAYYCI010000561.1:0-3130 GCA_964470215.1 uncultured Planctomycetota bacterium | reverse complement strand
TGGACCTGGACCAGGCCGGGCAGGTTCTTGCCCCCCTTCGGGAAGCCGTAGACGGCAGCCATCATGGCTTTCTTGCCCTTGAAGACCCCGACCCGGAACCGCAGCACTCGCAGGACGACCCCCTCTTGTTCCCACCCCTTGAGGGTTTCGACCTCGAGGGACTCGGCGCGCGGGTCGAATCCCGCCCACATCCCCTCGACGGTCCGCGGCGGGTTGCCGTCGGTGAGGGGTGGTAGGGTTTCCTGTGCCAGCGCGAAGACGCTCGCAAGCAATGCTGTGCCTAGAACCAACGCCTCATTCACCACGCCGGGGTCTCCTTTACCAGCCGGTCGCGACCATCTGCGTTGCTATGATAGCGATATTGCGGCTCGCGTCGAGTTCCGGCCACCGTCCGTTGCTGCTACCGCGCCAACGGCCCTGAATCCGAAGGACGCGCCCTGCCAGGGCAAACAAGGTTGCGGTTGCGGTTGACCGCTGGTATGATGTCCCACGTATTCTGGTTCGGTCTCAGAGGTGGGATTCCTGGGATTGCGGAGAAGGCAGATGCAAAGAGGGCTTCCCGTTGCCTTATGGGCGATCCTCGCGCTCGGCCCAGGTGTAGCGGGCATGGAACTGGTCCGCTCCGGCAAGCCGGTCGCCACCATCGTCGTCGGCAAAAAGGCTCCCCCGCCCGAACGCCTCGCCGCCTCGGAACTCCAGCGCTACCTGGCCGAGATGAGCGGCGCGCGACTCCCCATCGCGACCAACTTGCCCCAGGGACAACGCCCGGCCATTCTCATCGGCCAGGAGGCCCTCGCCCTGGCAGGCCAGGCGGCCGCCCAGGCCGCATTGCCCGGCCAGATCCAGGGCGACGGCTACGTCATCGTCAGCGTCAACCAGAACCCACCCAGGCTCGCCCTCGCGGGCAAGGAGCCGCGAGCCACCCTCTACGCCATCTACGACTTCCTCGATGTGTCGCTCGGCTGCGGCTTCTTCTGCGACGGGGACAACATCCCCCGGCGGCCCGACGTCGAAGCCCTGGCCGTCAGCCTGGTCTCCAACCCCGTCTTCCCCCGCCGCACCTACTGGCTCAACACCTCGATCTACGGCCCCAAGCGCTTCCAGCCCGCCCTCTGGAACCTCGAGGACTGGAAGAGGTTCCTGCGCTGGGTCGTCAAGAAGCGCTACAACTCCGTGGCCATCGCCTTCGACGCCTCCACCAGAGCCTGGGGCACCGCCTACCTGAGGGCATTCCCCGAAGCGGCTAAACACCGCAAGGAAATCCGCCCCCCCAAGGACGAGGGCGAAAAACTCCGCTACACCGCGCGCATCGCCTGGGGGCTCTCCCCCGAACACATCACCGCCACCCTCAAACAGGCGATGGACTTCGGGCGGAAGACCCTCGGGCTCACCTTCACCTACGTCCTTACATATGGCCAGTTCGACGAGTCGCTCCGCGCCGCCTACCCGAAACTCAAGTGGCTCGCCCAGCTCCCGCCCGACTACCCCGGCGTGGCCGGCGGCGCGCGCTTTCTCTCGCCCGCCGAACCCCGCGGGCCCGACCTACAACGCAAACTCTGGCAGGCCATACTCGAAACCTACGGCACCGACCACCGCTACGCCATCTGTTGCCAGCCGCCCCCCGGGCCAGTCCCCCCCCCCGACGGAATCGAGCCCGTCACCCTCCGCGCCCTGGAGGTCCTCCGCCGCCTCGACCCCGCCGCCAAGGCCCTCGTGCCCACCTGGGAGGCGGACCTCTGGGGCGCGAGCGACGACGACAAGAAACGCTTCCTACGCGAACTCCCCAAGGGAGTCGAACTCCTCTACTACCAGCCACGCTTCACCCAGGACCTCCTCTATGTCCACACCGAGCGCTTCACCGGCCGCAACTTCGTCTATGCCTGCCCCTGGACCAACAACCCCGGCCACGACCTCCTCGAGGACAGCAGTTTCTGGATGCTCCGCAACGTCTTCCGCCACCGCCAGTTCACCAACCCCAGGCCGCTGACCGTCGGATTCTGGAATTGGAGCGACGTCCGCGGCACCAACCCCATGATGGAAGACCTGACCGCCGAGTTTGCCTGGACGGGCGCCTACGTGTGGCGAGGCGAAGGGGCCTCGACAAACCGCATCGTCCGCCGCTACCTCGCCCGTCGCTACGGCCCCCCCGCCGGCTTCCCCATGGCCGAAGCCTACAAGCTGGCATTCCGAGGAACCCCCCGCGCCCTCGTCAACTACCGCGACTACATCCGATGGGGCGTCAACGGCGCACCGGGGCTGGCCAGCGCCCGCTCCGCCGTCGCAATGATGCTCGCAACAACCCAGGCCGCCCAGAGCCCGTTCTACGAGCGCGACCTCGCAGACCTCGGCCGCAACTACCTCCACCAGCGCATCCAGCGACTCGTCAGCCACATCCTCGCCGAGGTCCGCGACGCAAAACGCGCCGCACACACCGGCGGATACACACGACAAGTCCGAGACCAGGCCCTCGAACAACTCAAGACCCTCAGCGACGAACTCAAGCGATCCCACAAAGCCCTGACCCGCCTCGTCGCCACCCGGCCCGACATGTGCCTCGACGAAGCGATCATCGAGGCCACCAAGACCCCTGGCGCCAACAAGTTCCTCGCAAAGGCCATACGCGAGCAACAAAGCGGCCTCTTCGCCCAGAGCCACATCCTCACCGACTCGATCGAATACCACCAACAGGTCAAGGCCAAACAAATCGCCCACCTCATCGAGTACGCCACCAGGGAACTCAACACCCCCACCACCGAGCCGATCCCCTCGTGGGAAAACTTCCTCTACTACGGCGTCGCCGACTACATCGAAAACTCCAGGCCCACCCCCTACGACCACAAAGCCGAAAAAACCGCCCCATCGCGCATCCTCCGCGAAATCCTCGAGACCGGCGAATAGCCAACCCACAAACCACCCACAACACAAATGCCTTCCTTAATCGTTCCCCGGGGATTTCTTGTGGTGCTGGCTTTTAGCTGGATTAGTTGGGATAGTTCGGGAGAAGCGGTTTGAGGGGGGCAGACGGTGTGCACCTGGTAGGGCAGAGAAATCGGCTGGGTCAGAGAGAAGGATGACAAGAAGGTGGAACGCGCGTACGGTCTCCTGCCCTTCGTCCTCGAGGAGGTCGAGG
>CAYYCI010000560.1:0-3134 GCA_964470215.1 uncultured Planctomycetota bacterium | reverse complement strand
TTCCTTTTCCGCGTTCGATGAGCAGTTTGAGGCTTTCCTCAAGTGTTGCTGGCATGGTGCGAGGTGCTCCTTATTCCGAGCCGCATCAGCGACCTTGTTGCTCGTTGCTCCTGGCGGCACGCTGGCGGTGGTGTTCGAGGAACGCCGCGAGGGCCTGTGGGTCGTAGCCCTGTGG
Source organism: uncultured Planctomycetota bacterium (assembly GCA_964470215.1). Taxonomy (GTDB): domain Bacteria; phylum Planctomycetota; class PUPC01; order DSUN01; family DSUN01; genus CAYYCI01. The sequence goes on along the minus strand of CAYYCI010000560.1, from coordinate 2,959 downwards.
TCCTCTGGCGAGCTGGAGTCGCCGGAGTTCGGCGGCTCGCTTTCGCTCGGCCAGTCGTGCGAGGCAGTCTTGTAGCCATTCTTCCCAGTTTCCGCCGCCTTCGATGCTCAGGGCGATTCCAGCCACGATCCCGGCCAGTTCGTTGTCCTGAAGGCTGGCGCTGAGTTCTGCCGGGTCAATTTCCCCTTCGCGGTCGTAGAGTTCCACGCAGGCCTCGAAGATGCGCCTTGCGCGGGCGTCCTGGAAGTCCTTCGGTCCCGCCTTAGCGAGCACGGCGGGCACGAGTTCGTTGACGGCCAGGATGGCCCTCAGGATGCCGTGCTCGATCGGGTCCAATTCTATAGTCGTCTGAGTGCCTGGCGTGCTTCGCGCCGTTCGGCGCCTCTTGCGCAGTGCGGCGAGGCGCCGCCTGACGGCGTTTCGGTCCACCGCGAAGCGTTTGGCGATCTTTTCGGTCAAGAGGTCTGCCTTTGCGACGTTGGTCATGGCGGCCAGGGCCTCGAGGCATTCGTCCACGGCTCTCGCCTGGCCGTCGGCGGTGGCGAGGTCGTGGCGGCTGGCGGCCATCTCTAACTTCACGTCGTAGAGTTCGGCTGCGGCCTCGAGGCGCTCGAGGAAGGCTTCCTGTCCCCTATCAAGGAGGAAGTCGCAGGGGTCGGAGCCTTGCTCAATGGCCGGGACTTTGACGACGAGGTCGGAGTTTGCGAAGACCTCGAGGCTACGGTCCACGGCGGCCTCGCCTGCGCGGTCGGCGTCGAAGAGCAAGAGCACGGTGTCGGCGTAGCGACGCAGGAGGCTGGCGTGGTCGGGCGTCAGAGCGGTCCCGAGGGTCGCAACTGCCCAGCGGATGCCGCTTTGGTGGCACATGATAGTGTCGGTGTAGCCCTCCGTCACCAGGACCCTGCGTCCCGCCACGATGGCGTCGCGAGCCATGTCGAGGCCGTAGAGGCATCGGCTCTTGCTGAAGAGCGGGGTTTCGGGGGAGTTGATGTACTTGGCTGGGTCGTCGCCGAGGGTGCGTCCGCCGAATGCGATGACGCGCCCCTGGGCGTCGCGGATAGGAAACATGAGCCGATTTCGGAACCTGTCGTAGTGTCCGCCGCTCTCGCGCTTGACCACGAGGCCGGAGGCCAGCAATTCCTTGTCAGAGAACCCTGCGGCCCGCGCGGCCTGGCCGAGGGCGTCCCAGGCCTCGGGCGCATACCCTATCCCCCAGGCCTCGAGGCTCTCGGGGGAGAAGCCTCGGCCTGCCAGGTAGTCCCGCGCCCTCTGGCCGCTGGGCTGAGCCAGTTGCTTGGCGAAGAAGGCGGCTGCCCAGCGGTGGAGTTGGTAGAGGCGGGTCTTGAGTTGCTGAGAGGCTCCGCCGCCCCTTCCCCATCCCTCGGGGATGGTGATCCCGACGGCGGAGGCGACGATGCGCACCGCCTCTGGAAAGTCCACCCGTTCGTGTTCGGCGACGAAGGTGAAGACGTCGCCGCCTTTGCCACACCCGAAGCAGTGGAAGAACTGCCGCTCCGGGTTGACGATGAACGAAGGGGTCTTCTCGGTGTGAAAGGGACAGAGGGCCTTGAAATTGCGGCCGGCGCGCTTCAGGGAGATGTAGCGGGAGATGATCTGGACAATGTCGGCGGAGCGCTTGACTTCCGCCACAATGTCCTGGGAGATACGCCCGGCCAAGTTAATCACCGCCCCTTCGCCACCTGGCTACGCCCACCAGGCGGAAGTCCCGCCGGGCCGCCCTCCTGTGAGGAGCGTCCCCAGTCCCGGCATGGACAACCCATTTTATATACCACGACTCCGCCACTGTGTCAAACTCCCGGAGGGCCTTTTTTTCCCGGAATTCGCGCATTTTTTCCCCAATCCCCCCTCAACGCGCTCCGGCTCTGGCATTTCTACCTGGTGACTATGGTCGCGCGGTAGAGGCGACCTCGGCGGAGGATGAGGAGGCTGGCCTGGGCCTGGCCAATCTGGTCGAGTATGATGGCAAGTTGGTCAAGAGACTTGAGGGTGACAGGCCCGAACCGCAGGAGGACGTCGCCGCGCGCCAAGCCGGCCTGGTCGCCCGGTCCCCCCTTCTGCACCCCGACGACCAGGAGGCCGGTGGGCCGCCGGAGGCCGAAGGAGTCGGCGAGTTCGGCCGTCATCTCCTGGAGGTCGAGGCCGAGGCGTCGGCGGGCGAGTTCGCGCCCGGAGGGCTTCGGGACGGCCGCCACGGTGAGGGTGAAGTCGGCAATCTTGCCGTCCTGGCGGACCCTCAGGGTCACCTTCTCGCCGACCTTCTTCTCGAGCATGGCCTTGAAGAAGGCGATTGTGTCGGGGGTGGGGCGGGCGTCGGCGGCAAGGATGACGTCGCCGCGCTTCAGCCCGGCCCTGGCGGCGGGGCTGCGGGGTTCCACCTCGGCGATTGCCACTCCCCCGTTGCGCTCCCTGGCGTCCGCAACCTTCAGTCCGAGCCAGGTGTTGTTGACCAGGCGGTAGTTGAACAGGCCGCGGAGGACCTCGCGGACCTTGTCCACAGGGATGGCGAATCCGATTCCCTGCGCCTCGGCGTAGATGGCGACGTTAACGCCGATGAGTTCGCCGTTGACGTTGACCAGTGCGCCGCCGCTGTTTCCGGGGTTGATCGCGGCGTCGGTCTGGACGAGGCCGGCGTATGCCTCGCGGCCGTTGAGGACGATGCTGCGGTTCGTCGCGCTGACCACCCCGACCGTGACGGTGCTCTCGAGGCCGAAGGGGTTGCCGAGGGCGATGACGGTCTCGCCAGGCATCAGGTCGTCGCTGCGGCCCATCTTGATCGCCGGCAGCGGCCCCTTGGGGTTGACGACTTGGATGAGGGCCAGGTCGTGTTCCGCGTCGGCCGATAGCAGGCGGCCCTCGTAGGTCGTCCTGCCGTCCGAGAGGGTCAGTTGGATGCGGGATGCCTTGCGGACGACGTGTTCGTTGGTCACGACGTGGCCTT
>CAYYCI010000559.1:0-3136 GCA_964470215.1 uncultured Planctomycetota bacterium | reverse complement strand
CGGTGCAAAAAGCGTGCCAAAGCCCACACCCCCCGGCGCGCTGCCATCCCGGGTTCCCTCATAGATGTGCCACCGACACCTTGTCCACAATGTCCACCCCCGTCCACTATGTCCGTGGTCAGGGTTGCACTGAGAGAGGCCGGGCAAAATCCCACCGAATCGGGTAAAATGGGAACCGAAAGGAGCGCGCCACGTGGCGGACCGCAGGAAGTACTTCGACCCGGAAATCCTCGCCAAGATCGAACGCCTGGACCTCAAGGCGCGAATGATCGTCGAGGGCTACATCTCCGGCCTCCACAAAAGCCCGTTCCACGGCTTCAGTGTCGAGTTCGCGCAACACCGCGAATATGCCCCGGGCGACGACCTGAGGCGAATTGACTGGAAGGTCTATGCCCGCAGCGACCGCCACTACATCAAGGAATACGAGGAAGAGACCAACCTGGTGGCCTACGTGGCGCTCGACATCAGCGAATCAATGCGTTATGCCTCCGGGCGGGTCTCGAAACTCGAGTACAGCAGCTACATCGCAGCCTCGCTCATCTACCTGATGCTCCTCCAGCGCGACTCCGTCGGCCTCGTCCTCTTCGACGAGGATGTCCGACAGGTCATTCCCGACTCGAGTAGCCCCGGCCACCGCGAGCAACTCATCGCCGCCCTCGAGGCCGTCGAGCCTACCGAAAAGACCGACCTCGGGAAGGCCCTCGAGTATGTCGGCCGGCAACTGAAGCGCCGCGGAATGGTCATCGTCATCTCCGATCTCTTCGGCGACATCGCCCGCCTCCTGGCCGGCCTGAAACTCCTCCGCTACCGAGGCCACGACGTGATAGTCTTCCACATCCTCGACAAGGACGAACTCGAGTTCCCCTTCCAGGAACTCACCCTCTTCAAGGGGATGGAGGGCTACGGCGACCTTTTCGCCGAGCCGCGTGCGCTCCGGGGGCAATACCTCCAGGAACTCGATGCCTTCGTGCGCCGCGTGCGAGAGGAGTGCGTGGGCAACCGCATAGACTACCAGCAACTGAGCACTGCCGAGCCGCTCGACGTGGCCCTGTCGAGCTATCTGGCCACCAGGATGGCCAGTTCGGTGCGCTGAGAGAGGACCGCCGGGAATGCCGACCTTTGCGAATCCGCTCGCGCTGTGGGGCCTGGCGCTGGCCAGCGCGCCGATCATCATCCACCTGCTGAACCGCCGCCGCTTCAAGGTCGTCGAATGGGCGGCGATGGAGTTCCTCCTCGCCTCCAGCCGGAAGAACTACCGTCGCATCCGACTCGAACAACTCATCCTCCTCGCGCTCCGCATGCTCATCATCGTCCTGTTGGTGTTGGTGGTCAGTCGGCCGATCGGTCGGGGCCGCGTGCTCGCCGGACTCGGCGAACGCCGAAGGTTCCTTCTCCTGGTCTTCGACGCCTCGATGAGCATGGGGTGCCGGGATGGTGCGCTGAACGCCTACGACCGCGGAATCGCATATGCCGAGGAGGTGATGTCGTCGCTGCGCGAGGGCGAGACCTGGGCGCTCGTCGTCGCCGCCGGCCAGCCGAGGGCCGTGGCCGAAGAACCCAGTTTCGACCTCGACGCCGCGCGAGCCGCCGTCGCCCGCGACCGCATCCCTCTCTCCGACAAGGGCGCCGACCTGCCAGCCGCCCTCGCGCGGGCAGGAGAGATCCTCGAACGGTCCAAGTCCCCGCTCAAGGAAATCCACCTTGTAACCGACCTCCAGCGGGTCGGCTGGCTGCCCCCGGGCGGCTCGCCCAGCCCCGAACAGGTCGCCGCACTCAAGCGGCTCGGGGAAAAGGCCAGAGTGGTCATCGTGGACGTCGGCTCCCGCGAACCCGCGAACCTGGCAGTAACGGCCCTCGAGACCGAAAACGCCCCGGTGGTGGTCGGCGGACTGATCGCCCTGAGAGCATCCGTGGCCAACTACGGGCCTGCCGCCGCTGCCGACGTGCGGGTGCACCTGCTCGTTGATGGTTTCCGCCAACAGACGTCGGCGCCGAGGACGATCGGCCCGGGCGAGACGGCCACCTGGGAGTTCCGCCACGCCTTCCGCTCCCCAGGCCCCCACACCGTGACGGTGGAGTTGCCCAACGACAACCTCGAGCGCGACAACCGCCGCTTCCTCGCCCTGGCGGTGCGGAAGGCGGTTCGCGTCCTGCTCGTGGATGGCGAGCCGGGCAGCGAGCCGTTCACGGGCGAGACCGATTACCTCCGCGAGGCCCTCCGCCCTGGTAAGGAGGCGGAGGATATCTCGCTCTTCGCCCCCGAGACAATCACCCCGGAGGCCCTCACGGCCGCGGAACTGCCCGCCTACGATGCCGTGGTGTTGGCCAACGTCGAGCGCCTTCCCGAGGCCGCCGTCGCCACCTTCGAGGCATACGTCCGCGAGGGCGGGGCGTTGCTGGTCTTCCCAGGCGACCGCATTGACCGCGCGTTCTATCGCCAGGCGCTCTACGCCGGGGGCGACGGGCCTCTGCCCTGCTGGTTCGGCGAAGCCAGCGGCGACCCTAGCGAGCGCAGGGATGCCACCCACCTGGCCGAAGACCCCGGCAACCACCCATTCTTGAGCCTCTTCCGCGAGCAGAAGGTCATTCGCCTCTCGTCCCCGTCGTTCTACCGCAGGGTCCGCCTGGAGGGTCTCGCCGAGGGACGGAGAATCCGGGTGGTGTGTCGTTTCGCCGACGGCTCGCCCGCGATAGTCGAGAAGCAGTGGGGGAGGGGAAGGGTGGTGGTCTTCGCCTCGAGCGCCGACGACGAATGGAACGACATGCCCGCCTGGCCCGCCTACCTGACCCTCATCCAGGAGATTCTCATCCGCACGGCGCGAGGCTCCGGGGCCAACCGCAACCTGATGGTCGGGGAACCGCTCGTGCGTCCTGTGCCGCCGGAACTTTTCGGCGGCACCGTCAGGCTGACCCGCCCCGGCGGCACTCGGCCCCTCACCCTCCAGCCCACTCCTTCGGAGGGAAGGGTCGTCGTGACCTACGACCAGACGGACCGCGCCGGCCTTTACGAACTGACCTTCGAGGGCGAGAGCGGAGAGGCGGGCCGGGATTTCGTCGCCGTCAACGTCCCCTCGCGCGAGAGCGACGTCCGGCGGATCACGGGACAGGAGTTGCGCAAGGCATTTCCCGGTTTCCG
>CAYYCI010000558.1:0-3144 GCA_964470215.1 uncultured Planctomycetota bacterium | reverse complement strand
TGCATAGACGAGCCACGGGCCTTCTCCGACTGCATTGGCCTCCGGCGGGCCGGGATTTCGAAATCAGGAGGTTGAGACACTTCGCCCAGGCTACGTTTTTCCCTCGCGGGCCAGGATTTCGCGCTGGAGGCCCTCCAGGAGGGCCAGGGCCTCGAGGGGGGTGAGGCTGTTGATGTCGAGGGCCTTGATCTTCTCGATGGTCTCGGCGTGGAGCGAGCCGAAGAGGGTGAGTTGGAGTTCCCTGGGGTTCGCCCCGACCTCCTCGAGGCTGGGTGCGAATCGGGGCTTGTCGTTGGGGGTGAGCGCGGCGGCCTCGAGGTTGGCCAGGATGACCTTGGCCCGCTCGAGGACCTCGCGCGGCACCCCGGCCAGGCGGGCGACGTGGATGCCGTAGCTCTTGTCCGTGGCGCCCTCGACGATCTTGTGGAGGAAGATGATCTCGTCGCGCCACTCGCGCACCGCGATGTTGTAGTTCTTCACCCCGTCGAGCAGGAGGGCCAGTTCGGTGAGTTCGTGGTAGTGGGTGGCGAAGAGGGTGCGGGCGCGGATGTGGGTGTGGATGTACTCGCTCACGGCCCAGGCTATCGAGACGCCGTCGAAGGTGCTCGTGCCCCTTCCCACCTCGTCGAGGACCAGGAGGCTGCGCTCGGTGGCGTTGTTGAGGATCGAGGCGGTCTCGAGCATCTCGACCATGAAGGTGCTCTGGCCGCGGGCGAGTTCGTCGCTGGCGCCCACGCGGGTGAAGATGCGGTCGGCGACCCCGATGTGGGCCCTCTTGGCGGGGACGAAACTGCCCATCTGGGCCATGAGCACCAGGAGGGCGACCTGGCGGATGTAGGTGGACTTGCCGGCCATGTTCGGGCCGGTGATGACCGCCATGCGGCTGCCCTCGCCGTCGAGGAGGGTGTCGTTGGGGACGAAGCGCCCTGCCTCGAGGGTGACCTCGAGGACGGGATGGCGGCCGTCGGTTATCTCGATCCGCAGGTCGTCGGCGACTTCGGGCATGCAGTAGCCGCGCTCGGCGGCCACGTGGGCGAGCGAGGCGAGGGCGTCGAGGCGCGCGATGCGGCCACCGACCTCCAGGAGGCGCGGAATCTGGCCCGCCAGGTGGTCGCGGAGTTCGCAGAAAAGGTCGTACTCGAGTTCGCGCGCGCGCTCGTCGGCGCCGACGATCTTCTCCTCCCACTCCTTCAGTTCGGGGGTGATGTAGCGCTCGGCGTTCTTGAGGGTCTGTTTGCGGGTGTAGTGGGGCGGGACCTTGTCGGCGTGGGCATTGGTGATTTCGATGTAGTAGCCGAAGACGCGGTTGTAGCCGACCTTGAGCGACTCGATACCTGTCTTTCGGATTTCCTCGGCCTGGAAGCGTGCGAGCCAACTCTTGCCGTCGCGGGCCACCGAGCGCAGGTCGTCGAGTTCGGCGTTGTAGCCGTCGCGGATGATCCCGCCGTCGGTCAGTGAGGTCGGCGGCTCGTCGGTGAGGCTGCGGCCCAGGAGGTCGCGGATGTCGTCGAGGGTGTCGAGGCCCTCGCGTAGTTCGGTCAGGAGATCGCTCGTGCACTCGCCCAGGAGTTCGCGTAGTTCGGGCAGGCGGCGGGTGGTGGCGCGGAGGGCGTCGAGGTCGCGCGGATTGGCCCGCCGGTATGCGATCTTCGAGGCCACCCGCTCGATATCGCAGACGTTGCGCAGAAGGCCCCGCAGGCGGTCGCGGAGCATTGGGCTCTCGACCAACTCGGCCACCGCCTGTTGGCGGCGGCGGATGGCCTGGACCCTTCGCAGGGGGTAGAGGAGCATCTGGCGGAAGAGGCGCCCGCCCATCGGGGTCACCGTGGCGTCGAGCACCCCAAGGAGCGTGGCGTCGCGGCGGCGAGTGCGGAGGGTCTCGACCAACTCGAGGCCCACCTGGGTGTTCTTGTCCAACACCAGGTACTCGTCGCGGGTGAAGCGTTCGATCTTGGTTATGTTGTCGAGGGAGGCTTTCTGGGTCTCCTGGAGGTATTCGAGGACGGCCCCCGCGGCGCCGAGGCCGGCGGTCAGTCCCTCGCAACCGAAGCCCTCGAGGGAGGCGACCCCGAAGTGGTCGAGGAGGGTTTTCCTGCCGCTGGTGGGGTCGAACGCCCAGTCGGGCCGGGGGGTCCAGTGGCCGCCGAGGAAGGCCCTGATGGGCTCGAGGGGGCTGTCCTCGGTGCGGTAGAGGGAGTCGGGGATGAGGTATTCGGTGGGGGCGATTCGGCCTAGTTCGTCGAGGAGTTCCTCGCGGGGGGTCTCGAGGACCTGGAAGCGGCCGGTCGAGAGGTCCACCCAGGCCACGCCCGCCTTGTGCCTGAGGAGGGCGATGGCGGCCAGGAAGTTGTTGGCCTTCGCCTCGAGGATGCTCTCCTCGGTGAGGGTTCCCGGGGTGACCACTCTCACGACGTCCCGCTCGACGATGCCCTTGGCCTCGCGGGGGTCCTGGACCTGTTCGCAGACTGCCACCCTGAGGCCTGCGGCCACGAGGCGCTTGAGGTAGGTCTCGAGGGCATGGTATGGGAAGCCGGCCAGCGGGACGGCCGCCTGGCCGTGGGAGCGCGAGGTCAGGGCGAGGCCGCAGACCCGCGCGCAGACCTTCGCGTCGTCGTAGAACGTCTCGTAGAAGTCGCCCATGCGGAACAGGAGCACGGCGTCGGGGTGCTGGCGCTTGAAGCGGTGGTACTGGCGCATGGCGGGGGTCGTGGCGGCGGGCAGGTCGGAGTGTTTGAAGAGTTTGCCGGTTTCGGCCATGGGGTCTCGCGCCAACCTCACGGCCAATTTTACCCGCCACCCCCGACCGGTCAAGCAAGCCCGGCCACACCTCGGGCGGCATTTCACCACAGAGGCACGGAGGAGGCGGAGAAAGCACGGAGAGAAAAAACCACAGAGACGCAGAGAACGCAGAGAGGAGAAGGGATAAAGCGTCGGCCGCGGGGAGCACAGGCTGGAAAGCCTGTGCCACCGAGGTTGGGAACTGAAAAGGCCCAGACTATGAAGGGAACGCGCGGGTGGGGCTGGGAGAGAGTGAGGTGGTTGGGCTTTGGCACGCTTTTGTGCATCGTGGGTTTCCAGTGCAGGCGAGGAGGAAAAGAATGCTTTGCCGAGAGCACGGAAGGCGTTCGGCCTGCGGCGCTTCGG
>CAYYCI010000557.1:0-3146 GCA_964470215.1 uncultured Planctomycetota bacterium | reverse complement strand
GGAGCGCCGCTGCCCACAGACGTCGTCATGCGAAGCCTGCGCCTCCATCCCTCCGGCCCGAACGACCCACACGACACCTGGAAGGCCCTCGAGGATTTCCACGCCACGAGGCTCGAGTGGTGCTACATCCACGACAAGGACTTCGTCGAGCGGGTGACCAGTTCCGGTCGCATCTTCGGCGGCGCCGTCTCCTCTCCTTCCTACCTCGCCGAAAAGCCCGACCCCCAGTGGTTCGACAAACTGGCCGTCAAGGACCTGGCCGGTCGGCCGATCATCGCCCCGTGGAAGAGAACGTGGAAGAGGACCCTATGGGGCTGCGTCAACAACCCCGAGTACCACCGCGGCTACGTGGCCTTCCTCGAGCGCTACATGGACGCCGGCGCGCAGACCATCCAGCGCGACGAGCCACAGGCCAACTACCTGGCGACGAAGTGGGGCGCGTGCTTCTGCGACCACTGCATGGCTCTCTTCCGCCGATGGCTAGCTCTCCGGCTCAGCCGCAAACAGCTCGGCGCCCTCAGGCTCGGCAACATCGCTGACTTCGACTACCGCGCTTTCCTCAACAAACACAAAGCCGCCCCCGCCGACCCCTACTCCCGATGGCGGGCAGGCGAACTCAAGAAGCTCTTCCTGCGGTTCCAACACGACTCGACCATCGGCTTCCACCGCGCGACCCGGCAGGAACTCGAGGCCCACGTCCGACACCGCGTGCCCTTCTCGTGCAACAACGGCGCGACGCGCTGTGGCGAGATCGAGTTGCTTTTCGACTGGTGGTTCGGCGAACTGGCCTACTCGCTCGCCAACCCCGCCGACCTCCACTCCATCTTCAAGAAAGCCGCCGCCAACCAGCGCGTCCAGGTGGTCACCATGCCCAAGAAGGGGGACTATCGAGACCTCGCCGAGTGGGAGCGCCGCACCCGCCAGACCATCGCCACCGCCTATGCCTGTGGCGGCCTGTGCATGGTGCCCTGGGATGTCTACATGCCCAACGACGCGCCCCGATACTTCGGTCAGCCGCGCCAGTACGCCGACCTCTACGCCTTCGTCCGCGCCAACCCCCACCTCTTCAACGACTACTGGGAAGCAGCCGTGGCTGGAGCCGGCCTGAGCGACGAGCGCTACGAGCAACCGCCGGTCGCCCTCGCCGGCGGCACGGGCCGCGTCATGGCCGTCGTGCGTGCGAAGGCCGGCGAGCCCGCCGCCCCGATCGTCATACACCTCATAGAGTGGGGCGCGCGCGGCCAGCCGTTCACCGTCAAGTTGCGCCGAACCTATTTCGGCGGCAGACGCCGCCGATTCTGCGAGCTCCTCACCCCCGTTCCCTACGACCCCGACGCCCATCGCCAGGCCCAGCGCAGCGGCGACTTCTCGGCGCTTTCCCAGCGACGCAGGCTCCCCGCCAGAGAGGTCGGGGTCGTCACGCTCGTCCAGGTGCCTCCTCTCGAGCCGTGGGGCATACTGGTGGTCAGGTAGCCCAGGCCCCCGCCAGAGCGCCGGCCAACTGTCCGAGGCCCTCGAGGACGTAGTCCGGCCTGTCGGGCGAGGCATCGAGGTCCGCGCGCCGCGTCTCTCCGCTGAGGACCAGAATGGCCGTCAAGCCACAGCGATTGGCCATGCGGATGTCGGTGTAGAGCCTGTCGCCGACCAGCCCGACCCGCTCGGCCCCGATCCCGCCCAACTTCTCCAGTGCCATCTCCACCATCAAGGCCTCCGGCTTGCCGATGACCGTCGGCTCCGCGCCGGTAGCGGTCCGAAGCAGAGCGATGATGGAGCCACAGTCGGGAATCGGCCCGCGCTCGGTCGGGCAAACCCTGTCGGGGTTCGTTGCGAAGAACGCCGCGCCGGCCCTCAGGAGGTGGGCGGCGCGCTCGAGCTTCGCATAGGTCAGGGTCGTGTCGAAGCCCAGCACCACCGCCTCTGCGCCCTCCTCGACTAACTCCAGCCCCGCCTCGGCCAACTCCCGCTCCAGGCTCGGCGTGCCTACGACGTAAACCCGGCGATACGGCGTGCTGCTCGTCAGGTAGAGTGCGGTGGCCTCGCCCGAGGTGATCACGCGCTCGGGCGGCACGGGCAACCCCATGTTCGCCAACTTCGCCGCGTAGTGGTTGCGGTCGGCGGAGGAGTTGTTGGTGAAGAAAAGGAAAGGGGCGCCGCGCCGCTCCAGGAGGGCGAGGAAACGGCGCGCCCCCGGCAAGAGCCGATGCCCCAGATAGGTTGTGCCATCCATATCGAGGAGGAAGGCCTCGAGTTCGCTCAAGGGCGTGGCCATCGGCCCCTCACGTCCCGGGCCACGGGGTGGCCTTGTAGCGGCGCATCACCACGTTGTCTATCATCGCAACCCCCTCCATCGAGGCCAGGAAGACCACCGTCGCCGCCACCTCCTCCGGCTGCATCCAATCCCCAGGGTCGTCTATGTTGCGGTGGGTGCGGGCCATGCGAGTGTCCACCGCTCCGGGACAGATGGCGTGGACGCGGATGCCGTAGGGCTGGGTCTCGAGGGCCAGCACCTTCGAGAAGCCGAGCAGCCCGTGCTTCGAGGCGCAGTAGCCGCTCTGGTTAACGTAGCCCTTGATCCCCGCGCTCGACGAAATGTTGATTATCCACCCGCGACGCCGCTCCACCATCGAGGGGAGGACCGCCTGGGTGCAGAGCAAAGCGCCCAGGAGGTTGACCTCGAACATCATTCGCCAGTCCTCCTCTGTGGCCTCGGCGACCGGCGCGAAGCGGGCAACCCCCGCGTTGTTGACCAGAATGTCCACGGGGCCGAGTTCGGCCACCGTCGTCGCGACCAGCGCCTGGACGTGCTCGCGTCGGCGGATGTCGGTCGGCACGGCGATTGCCCGCCCGCCCCCCTCGCGGACCAGGCGAGCGGTTTCGGCCAGTTCGTCCTGGGAGCGTGCGGCCACGGCCACCGCCGCGCCCTCCTGGGCCAGGGCAAGCGCCACGGCCCGACCGATCCCGCGTCCGCCCCCTGTCACAATCGCAACTCTTCCCTCGAGTCTCATGGCTTCGCTCCTTGTCACCGGCCGGGATTATAGGCGGCGCACCAGGCCCAATCAAGGAGGTGAGGCCCGAGAAGGTGGCGGCGGGATGGGCTTTGGCACGCTTTTGTGCGCCGTGGGTTCCAAACGCAGGCGAGAAGGAAA
>CAYYCI010000556.1:0-3150 GCA_964470215.1 uncultured Planctomycetota bacterium | reverse complement strand
ACGCCTACCGCGCCGTCCTGGGCGCGTCCAGGGACCGCAACGTCCACATGCGCCTGGCGGCCTACTCGGTGGCTGTCGAGCGTGTGGCTGAGGCCGTCCGCCTCCGCGGCTGGCTCTGAGCGCCCGGGCCCGTGGCGATCCTCAAGAACGCAGCGCTGATGCTCGTCAGTCACGTCGGGCCTAGGTCGTAGCGTCAGACCTTCCAGTCTGTCCCCCTTCCAAGACAGCGCGAGGAGGATGGAACCTACAGTCGAGGACCACACTCGGTCGGCTTTCGCAATTTGACGGCTTCGGGCAGTCGCGCATATAATGCGGAACGGTTTGGTCCGAGGCTTGTGAATTCTTTAACAAGGCAAAGGCCCCAGGAGCTCCCACATGAGCCAGGTCCAGGAATTCCCAGTCGTGTGGCTTCAAGGTGGCGCATGCTCGGGCTGCATCGTCTCCGTTCTCAATGCCGTCAGCCCGGACATCCGCCAACTCCTCCTCGAACCCGTCGTTCCCGGCCGCCACGTCAACCTGCTCTTCCAGCCGACCATCATGGCCGCAGCCGGCGAAAAGGCCATGAGTGTCCTGGCCGGAAAGGAGGTCGAGAGCGGGTTCGTGCTGTGCGTCGAAGGCTCCGTCCCGACCGCGCACCACGCCTATTGCACCATCGGCGAACTCGACGGCAAGGAACTCACGATGGAGGAGAAGACCCGCGAGCTGGCGAGCCGCGCGCTCGCGGTGGTGGCGGTCGGCACGTGTGCATCGTTCGGCGGGATTCCGGGCAGCGCACCGAACCCCACCGGAGGCAAAGGGGTTGGCCAGGTGCTCAAGGACGCGGGGATTTCTACTCCGGTGATCAACATCCCCGGCTGTCCCCCACACCCCGACTGGTTCGTCCACACCGTGGCGTCGCTCCTCCTGAACGGTCTTCCGGGTCCGGAGGCATTGGACGATTTGGGTCGGCCGCTGGAGTTCTATGGTAAGACAGTCCACGAGAGTTGCCCGCGTCGGGCGGATTTCGACGCAGGGAAGTTCGCAAAGAAACACGGCGACCCCGGCTGCCTCTACCAACTGGGCTGCAAGGGGCCGGTCACCTACGCCGATTGCCCGACCCGGATGTGGAACAGTGGGGTGAACTGGTGCGTGGGAGCCAACGGCCCGTGCATCGGGTGTGTGGAGCCGGGGTTCCTGGATCAGGTCTCGCCGCTCTACGAGAAGATAACCGAGGAACGTCTCCGCCGCCTGGCCTGCGTGACGAAGTGAGGCGAGGGGGGAGAAGAGGAGCCGAGGCATGCGCAAGATAGTCATTGACCCGGTCAATCGCATCGAGGGCCACCTGCGGGTCGAGGTCGTGCTCGACGGCTCGGCGGTCAAGGAGGCCCGCAGCGCGGGAACGATGTTCCGCGGCTTCGAGATAATCCTGCGGGGCCGCAGCCCGGTGGATGCCCAGAGGATCACCCAGCGGGTCTGCGGGGTGTGTCCCACGGCTCACGCCTCGGCCTCGGCGCTGGCCCTCGACTCGGCGTTCGGAATCGGCGAGGACATCCCGCCAAACGGCCGCATCATTCGAAATCTCATCCTCGGTAGCAACATCCTTCAGTCCCACATTCTCCATTTCTACCACCTGGCGGCGATCGACTACGTGGACGTTGCGGCCGCGGCGGACTACGCGGGCGAGAACGACGATCTGAAGGTGATCCGCGAGTTCATCGCGCGCGGCCAGCTCGCCCCGTTCGTGCCCAGGTTCGAGGGCGACTATCGCCTGCCGAAGGAAGCGAATCTTCAGGCGGCGGCCAACTACGCCGAGGCGCTCCGGATGCGTCGCCTCTGCCACGAAATGCTCTCGGTCTTCGGGGGCAAGATGCCGCACAGTTGCGGCATCGTGCCCGGCGGGGTGAGCCAGGGGCCGACCCCGAGCCTGATGGCGAGTTTCCTGGGCCGGCTCCAGCGCGTCCGCGCGTTCATCACCGAGCGCTACGTTCCCGACATCCTTGCCATTGCCAAACACTACGAGGACCATCTGGCCATTGGCGCCGGCTGCCGGCGCTACTTGACCTATGGGAATTTCGACCAGGCCAACAGTTCGGCCCCGCTGGTCGGCCGCGAGCGCTACCTGAAGCCCGGCGTCCTCGCCGACGGCAAGGTGGCCAACCTGGACGTGAGCCTGATCACCGAGGCGGTCAAGCACTCGCGCTTCGAGGGCGACGCCGCCGTCTTCCCACACAATGGCTCCACCGTGCCGAGCCCGGAGAAGGAAGGCTCCTACAGTTGGATCAAGTCGCCGCGCTACGATAGCGCAGTCCACGAGGTCGGCCCTCTGGCCGAGATGCTCGTCAACTATGCCTGGGGCCATCCAGTGGTCAAGGCGGAGATCGATGGCGCACTGAGTTCACTCGGCGCGGGCGCCGAGGCTCTGGAGTCGGTCCTTGGGCGCCACCTGGCGCGCGCCCTCCACGCCAAGATCGTGGCCGATGCCATGGTCGAGTGGCTCGGCCAACTGAAGCCCGGCGAGCCGTGCTGCGCCGAGTGGCAGATACCGGAGAGCGCGGACGGAGTGGGCATGGTGGACGCCCCGCGCGGCGCGCTGGGACACTGGCTCCAGGTTCGAGACCGCAAGATCGCAAACTACCAGCTCGTGGTGCCCACAACCTGGAATGCATCGCCCCGGGACGACAAGGACAACCCCGGCCCAATCGAACAGGCCCTCACGGGCACGGAACTCCGCGACCCCGACAACCCCTTCGAGGTCGTGCGCATCGTCCGTTCTTTCGACCCGTGCCTGGCGTGCGCCGTCCACGTGGTGACCCCGAAGGGCCGCGAGATGGGGGCTTTCAGGATTGCCTGAGGGACAGACGAGTCGGGTGGTCGTCCTGGGCGTTGGCAACGAGTTGATGCGCGACGACGGCGTGGGGGTCCACGTCGTCCGGCGCTTGACTCGCGAACCGCTGGACCCGCGGGTCGAGACCCTCGAGGCGGGCACGGCTGTGGCCGACGCGCTCGACCTCGTGCCCGTGGGCGCGGCAGTGGTGGCCGTGGATGCAGCGTCCGGCGGCGGTCGGCCAGGAAGCACCTATCGCTTCGGGCTGAGCGACCTGGCGGCCGAGCGGGGCGTGTCGCTCCACGAGACCTCGCTGCCCGAGGCGTTCGCCCTCGCCGAGGTGGCGG
>CAYYCI010000555.1:0-3152 GCA_964470215.1 uncultured Planctomycetota bacterium | reverse complement strand
ACCCGCTCCATGACCGAGCGACTGCGGAGGCCACCGACACAGATGAGCGGGACGCGGACGTGGGGCCGGAACTCGCGGACCTGGGGCAGGAAATATGCTTCCTCCTCCTCGGTGTCTATCCCCGTTCGGACGATCTTGTCGGCGGTTTCGGCCATGCCCGCGCTCACCTCGATGGCATCAATCCCCTCGGCCTCGAGCATCCGGGCGATGCAGCAACTCTCCCCGAGGGTGAGGCCACCCTCGAGGAAGTCCTCGGCGTTGAGCTTGACCAGCACGGGGAAATCGCGACCAAGCCTCCTGCGGATGCGTCTGAGGACCTCGAGGGGAAAGCGCGCCCGCCGCTCCAGGCTCCCGCCCCAGGCATCCGTCCGCCGGTTCGTGTAGGGCGAGATGAATTGGCTCATCAAATAGCCATGAGCGCAGTGGAGTTGCACTCCGTCGAACCCGGCGCGTCGGCACTGCTCGGCCGCCGCCACATAAGACTCCACCAGTCCCTCGATCTCCTCGGGCGTTAGTTCGCGGGGGGTTATGCCTGTGGCGCGATCGCTCACGGCCGAGGGGGCGACGGGCTGGCGTCCCCCAATCACTTCGGGGCGCGTCTGACGACCGGCGTGGTTGAGTTGGCAGACGACGAGGGCGCCGGCCTCGTGGACGGCCTTGACGAGTCCCTGGAGGCCCGGGACCAGGTCGTCGCTGTCCACGCCCATCATTCCCTCTCCCGCGCGGCCGTCGGCCCTCACGAAGGCGTGGCCCGTGACGATGAGCCCAGTGCCCCCGCGCGCCAGGCGCCGATAGAACTCGACGAGGTCACCGGTCACTTGCCCATCGGGCGGGCACATCCGCTCGCACGTGGCCGAACGCACCACGCGGTTCCCGACCCTCAGCCCTGCGAACTCGAAGGGCGAAAAGACCACCGACACGGCGTCTCCCTCAGCCTCCCAGGACAATTACCCCGAGATTGCCGACGTGCTTGCCCGACTGGTCGCTGACCTCGAGGGCGATGCGGGCGGTTCCCCTGGGCAGTTCGACCTGGCGATTCAACACCAGGGGTTCGAGGGGGCTGACCGGGCCGCACTCCAGGCGGCGGAGTTCCTTCCCGTGCGCACCGCGGAACACGAGCGCGGCCTTGCCCTCGCAGAACACCCCGAACCGTCCTTCCACCCACAGTTTCCCCTCGCCGCGCGAGAGGCTCAGGGGTCGCGCGACCACCCCGGCCTCGGTCACGTCCAGGACGGGTCCCCCACACACACAAGCGAACCATTCCTCGACAAGCGTGGTCTCCTGGCCGGGCCGCAGGGTTGCGACCGGCCCGAAACACGAAATCTCGACGAACGGATAGGGGATGAGCGGCGGACCTGCCGCCAGTATGTCCTTTCGCTCACAGCGCGCCTTCTGGACGAACACGCAGCCCGACGCGCCCTCGCTCAGCGCGACCCACGGCAGAGAGGGCCGGACCTGGGCCTTGCTCAACTGGCGCGAGTAGCGTAGGACGAGGATACCCGGCAGAGAGGTCGAGTCCCATTGTCGAGCGCCCGGGCTGGAGCGTTCGCCCAGGACTCGAACGCCCCCGCGTGGGTCGGCAGGGACGTAGAGCCTGATGCGCCCCGCCGGCTGGTCATCGCGGCGAGTGATGCCGTCGCGGCGAGAGGAGCCTTTCAGTTGCACCACGCTCTGGATGCCCCAGTCGGCCGGGCCAACGTCGGCGTTCCTCAGCGTGTTGGTCACGCGCAGGCGCGTGGAGGAGGGGAACAGTTCGATCTTCCGTTTCAAGACCGTCCTGGTCGCCAGGTCGGGGGGAGAGGTCAGCAGGAGCGTTAGCGGGCCGTCCTGCACGGCGATGGGGCGGGTCTCGTATTCCCCGAAAACGAGCGTCGAGAGGCGGCTCGCAGCCCCGGCCACCCACTTCCGCTCCGGATGGAGGCGGGCGAAGTGGCCGCCGAAGAACGGACGCGGCCCGGCTCGGCGGCTGCCCGGCCTGGCGCCGAGCGCATCCCGCCCGATGAACAACAGGTTCGTCTCTCCGAGCGAGTAGTCGAGGACGCGCCCCCCGATGCCCGCGACGCAAGTGACGCTCACCAGACCGTTGGAGAGTTGCCAGGCGTCGTGCCAGCCGTGGAAGTTTCGCGGTGAGACGCCCTCCTGTGGCCCCGGGCGGAACGGAACACATCCGAGAGCCAATGAAAGCAACCCGAGCCCGGCCAGTCGCAGGTGAGGATGCGGGGATGCGGGCCTGGGAGACATCAACACCGAGAGGTTGCTCAGAAGGGACTTCCGCTAGGCGGCCTCGCCGGCGGGCCGTTCACCATCCAGTCGAGCGCCAGGTTGGCAGCGTACTTGACCTCGTCGCTCTCGTCCTTGGCCGCCTCCTCGAGAAGCGGCTGGAGCGCCTTGTCCCCGTACTCGTAAATAGCGAAACAGGCCGCCGCGCGAAGGTGAGGATTGGGATGTTTGATGAACTTCCTTATCAGATCGGCGGCCTCGGCAGACCGTTGGGTGCCAAGCGCGATGATCGCCCAGTGGGCAATCTCGGGGTCCTGGCCGTTGGCCAACTCGATGAGGGCCCTCGTGGCTTCCTTGTTCCCGCGGAGGGTTCCGAGCGCCTGGATAGCGACTATCCGGCGACGCATGCTCCCCTCGGGGTCGAGCGCGATGGGCTTGAGGCCCTCGACCCCAGCGTCCTTGGCGATCTCAGCAACCCTCTGCTTGTTTCTGCCGAGGCTAGTGCGAAGGAACTGGTCTATCCTCTTCTGGGCGGTCCGCTCGGCGGACTCGCAGGCGCATAGCCCCACGACGATGGCGGCGAGCAGGAGAAAGTGCTTCATACGCGAAACACCTCACGAGGCAGGAGATATGGCAAGGCCCCGGACGGCTCACCAGCCGGGGTTCCACTGCTGGTAGTCGGGCTCCCAGTAATCGAGGCGGCGTTGCTCGGCGTTCTTCGCCAGGCTGATGTTGCCGTCGAAGTGGAGAATGTTACCGCCACCGTGGTGCCGCGTGAGCACCCGCACGGGGTGCTTATAGGCGTGCCAGCGTCACCCACAGTTGCCGTATTGCCAGGTTCCCGGTTCTGTCTCGGCCAGGAGGATTCCTTTGTGGAGGTTTTCGACCTCCTCGATCTGCATTCGACAAACCCCTTGTTCTTCGTTGACCCG
>CAYYCI010000554.1:0-3159 GCA_964470215.1 uncultured Planctomycetota bacterium | reverse complement strand
TCCAATCGGCGTGGACCGAGCCGCCATCCCAGGAGACGGCCCTCAGCGAGCGGATGCCGCCCTCGACGTCCACCTGCGTATTCCCGCTCACCTGTTTGAGGGTCAGCGAGCGGACTTCGGGGCGGACCTCGCAGCCGACCTCGGCGTCGAGATCCAGGGTCCATCCTGTGGCATCCCCCGCGCGGATCGAGCCGGCGTTGCCGACGATGTTCCAGTCTCCGGCAAGCGCGCCCGCGATTGTGACGCTGCCGAGGGTGCGTCGGCGTGGGTTGGGGTTCCCTGTGAGGGTGAGGTCCGCGCTGAAGTCGCCTGGAATAGGAGCCCTCCTGCTCCCAGTGATCCTGAGGGAATCGAGGGATGCGGCGTTGATAGAGCCATTCGTCCACTGGAGGGCAGATATAGTCCTGACACGTCCTGGGGCGGTGATTGCGGCGCTGTTTACCTCCGCTGCCCGTAGGGTTGCAATGGACACTCCGGACCTGGGGTCAAGCCCTTGCGCTTGGATGTTGGCCGAGAGTTGGCCGCGCGCGGAAATGGAACCGATGGTCAGAGCCCTGAGGCTGCCGAACCAGTCCCCGCGGATGTCCAGGCTCCTGACCTGGCCTGCTGCGGTAATACCACCGGCGAGGTTGGAATAAGAGACTAGACGGTCGAGCTGGTCGCCGGTGACGACGTCGGCGAGCAATTCGCCACGGACTGTGGCGGAGCGTATGCGTCCATTTGCGAAGATGGCCGTGGGGTCGGCGGTGCTGGTGTCGTTGTCAAGGTCGGCGGGCATGGCCCATCCACCCTCGGCATAGAAGCCGTTGATATTTCCTCCGGTCATGCCGCTGCGGAGGCTTATGCTGTTTATGTAGCCGTCGCAGGCGATGAAGCCAATGTTTGGGGGCACGGCGGTTCGCCTGTCAACGAAGGCTCGCAGACCTTGCGCGTTGGCAATGATGATCCCGATGTCGGCCGTCTCCGTGCCGTCGCGCAGGAGCGTGACGGAATTGATCACCCCGTCGCCCAACCTGCCGGGGTCAACCAACAGGTCAGTCTGCCCTCTAACATACTCGCGCCGGTTCCAGGCAATCTCGGGGCTGGGAGCGACGCCGTCGTTGGGGTTCGCGTCGTAGATTCCCACCGTGACCCATCCATCATCGAAGTAGGTGAATGAGTCGATGAGGTCTGGGGCAGGGGTTGGCTGGCCGCTGACCACTAGCTGAGCGGAAGGGGAGCGTGTGAACGGGAATCCCGCACGACTCGTTCCTTGCGCGTTGACTGTGAGTTGATAGTTGCCGGGTTCGTTCAAGCCGTAGAAACGCGCCCCGTAGGTTCCATCGTTGGCGGCCCCGTCGTTGTGGAGACCATCATCGAGGAGTGATAACTGCGCCGGTGGAAGTGGAGAGCCAGGGGGCGGGGTTATAGTGGCGGCCACATCGGCCCCGGTAATCGGCTGGCCGTCGGTCAGGCTTAGCGTGATATCCATTGGCTGCCCGGGCTGGTAGGCGGGCAGGTCTGTCGAGAGGACGGCTCTGACGGGCGAGTCGACCATGCTGTAGGCGTGGTATTCTTCTCCGGTTTGTGGCACATCCACTGCCGCCACCTGCATCTGCCACCCGCCGGCCTGCGGAGCGGCGATCTGGTAGAACTCATAGGTGGCGCCATCAACGAAATCAATGTCGGGGTCGGACTGTGCGGTCTGAGGGGAGATGACCGCGCCATCGGGCGTCAGGAGAGTGAGGTCGAGGTCGCTGCCGCCCCAGCTCACCCCGACCGTCACCACGCGCGCCGAGGGGTCCACCTGGAACGAGTGGGTGTCCACGGCGCCGGGGGTGATCGTCGCGAATGTGGACAAGACCTGCTGGCTGGCCCCCGTGGCTGCCTTCAGGGTGCTGTAGAAGACCTGCATGTCGAGGAGGTGTTCGGCGTGGTAGTAGGTCCCGTTGCGCAGGGCGGCCATCTCGGTCAGGAGGTCCTCGTCGGCGTCGTCGCCGAAGCCCACAGTGAAAATCCTTATGTCTTGGTCAACATCTGAGTTGATTACCCCGATGGGTTCTGGGGCGGTGTTCTGTAGGCCATCGGTCATGACGACCATGACACGCAGAGGGTCGCCGGGGAAGCGGTCGAGCTGCTGATCGGCCGCCTGGACCCCGGCCCCAATCGAGGTCGTGTCGCCCCAGTCGAGTGAGTCGATAGCAGCCTTGGCTGCGCCCTGAACGTCTGCGGCGACCCCTGTCTGTATCTCCACGTCATCAATGTACCATCCATCGTAGGTAATCGAGCAGTCTGTATCGAGCCGGAATCGCAGCCGGATGTCCTGGCCGGCGTAACCAGCCAGTGAATACGACTCCTGGACCCACGAGGACTGGTAACCATTGAGGGACCCCAGTTCTTCCCATTGAATGCCATCTGTCGACGCTTCGATATAGCCGTAGTCGTAACTCGCCTCCAGCCCATAGCGGGTCCAGAAGGTCAATGTGGCAGGTTCGTCGGCAGGCAAAAGGAGGGGAGAGCTGAGCGTCAGCGACGTGTCCGCATAGTTGTCGTAGTCCCCGCCGGGGCTGTCTGTCACGCAGAAATTCCCGCCGTGTGGAGAGTGCGCGCTCAGGCCCCACGGAGGGAAAGCGACCCAGTTCGCGAGGGACTCCATTGGGTCGTAGAAGAGAGTCTGGGGCTGCGAAGAAGGACTTGTTATCGTGGCCAGCGAGAAATCGGTTGTCGCGGTGGAGCTGTAGCTGACCACTCCTATTCTCTCACCCGGCATCAACTGGTCGACCAAGAGCCTGGCCGCGGTTTTCGCATCGCTGAGCTTGGTTCCTGTGCCCGTATAGTCGCTCATGCTCCCAGAGCAATCGAGCACCTCCACGAGCGTCAGGTTCCCCCCTTCCTCCGGGATAGCGAAGCTGAGGTCGTAACTCGGACACGTCCCCGCGCCGGCGGCGCTCACACACACGTAGTACAGTCCTGCGGGGAGGCCGGACAGATCCCAAGCCTCCACTCCGTCGCCGCCTGGAACGGGTGAACCCACCTCGTTACCGTTTGAATCGCGCACCGAAAGGTCCACAAGATAAGCCGGATCGTGCTGCGCCGTGACTTGCGAACCTACCGGCGCATCTCCCTGGATGTAGAAGCTGAACCAGTCCTCCGAACCGACGCCGGATGCGTCAGGCGCCA
>CAYYCI010000553.1:0-3178 GCA_964470215.1 uncultured Planctomycetota bacterium | reverse complement strand
CTGGGGGTCGGCGGCGAGTTCGCGGCTATTCATCCGGGTAGCGGGGGCATGCGGAAGTGTTGGCCGTTGGAGCGATTCGTCGAGGTCGCAGGCCGGCTCTCGTTGCCCGTGGTGTGGCTTCTCGGCCCGGCGGAATTGGAACGCGGGGGCTTCGCCCAGGAGTGTGGTCGCACGGGCTGCGTGGTGGCAAGCCCGGCCCTGGGGGAACTCGCCGGCCTCCTGGCTCTCGCCCGGGGCTACGTGGGGAACGATTCGGGGGTGAGCCACCTCGCCGCTGCGCTCGGCGCCCCCACGGTGGCCGTCTTCGGCCCGACCGACCCCGCGGCCTGGGGGCCGCGCGGGGAGCGGGTCGCGGCCCTCGGCGGGCCGGGCAAAGGGGGCTTCAAGGCCGTGGATGCCATGCGGGTGGTCGCGGAACTCGAACGGCTCATGGCTGAGCGTCGGGGGTGACGAGACCCGGGATCGGTTCGTCGCGGAGGGCAGCGACGATGGGTGGCAAGATGGCCTCGAAGAGCGCGGTCGGCGCGCCAGCGACCGAGGCGATGTGGGGCGTTGCCACCACGTTCTCGAGCCCGAGGAGGGGATTGGTTCTGGGAGGCGGCTCTTCGGCCCATGCGTCAATCCCGGCGCCACCGATGCGACCCTCGGAGATCGCCTGGGCGAGGGCCTCTTCGTCCACAAGGCCGCCGCGGGCGGTGTTGATGAGGATCGCCCCCTGTTTCATCGCGGCTATGCGCTCAGCGCTGACGATGCCCTCGGTCTGGGGGCTGAGCGCCAGGTGGAGGGAGAGGATGTCGGCCTCGGCCACGAGGGCGTCGAGGTCGCGGTAGCCCACGCCGAGGGCCTCTTCCTCGCTCGGCTCGAGGCGCTGGGGGTCGTGGTAGATGATTGCGAGGCCGAAGGGTTGGGCGCGCCGCGCCACCTCGATCGCCACATCGCCCATGCCGAGCAGGCCGAGGGTCTTGCCCATCAGGAGGCCGATGCCCTCGATCCCTGGCCAGTTGGGCGAGCAAGGGGCGGCGGACTGCGTTCGAGGGCCTCTGGCGGTCGTCTTCCTGTGGGCCTGGACGAGTTTTCTGGCCACCGCGAGGATGAGAAGGATGGTGTGTTCGGCGCAGGCGGTGTGGTGTGGGGAAGGGACGAGCGAGACGGGCACGGAGGCTTCGCCTGTGGCCTGGAGGTCAATGCCGGTGGTGCGGCTGCCGACCCTGAGGATGAGGCGGAGGGATTGCGCGCCCTGGAGCTCCTCGGGGCCTATCGGGGCGGGACTGGCCGCCAGACCGGTGAGGAGGACATCGGCTTCTGCCAGGGCCTTGGCCTTTTCTTCAGGGTCTTCGCTCTGAGTGAGGGACAATGATAGATCGTCGGGCTGGCGCTCCTGGAGGAATGCCGAGAGGGCTTCGAACCACGCCGTGGGGAGGAGTTCATGGATGAGGATCGTGGCCATCGCATTCTCCTCGGATGGGTGTGGTCGCAATTATATCCGAGCACTCCCCGGACGCAATCGCCACGGGGTGAGAGGAGACGCCGCCCGGCGTGCCGGAGCTCGAGGTGGCGATCCTGTGGGCGAGGGGTCTGCGCCTGGCGTCGGGCGGATTTGACCACGGAGGCACAGAGGACACAGAGGGGAGAGAGGGAGAATGCGTCGGCCACAGGGGAGACCGTGTGGCGGACAAGGGCGGTTCCACTTCTCGGTTCGATGCGGCGTCGCCGTTTTGACTTCCGGGCGCGGCGCCCTTAGAATGTGGCTTGTCGGGCCGGGACGCAGTTTCTTCAGGAGTGTTGCTATGGACGACGGCGGCATCTCTCGGAGGGAGTTCGGGAAACTGGCGGCGGGGGCCGCGGTGGGCGCTCTGGCCGCGACGGCTGGCGCGAAGCCCGATACCAGCAAAATCCTAAACTACAATCCCAAGATGGGCTATCGCCGTTTCGGGAAGACCGGGGTGATGATCTCCGAGGTCAGCCTCGGCGGCCACTGGAAGAATCGCTCCGGCGGCCGCTACTGGGCAAGTTTCCCGAACGACACCCCACCCCCAGACGTCCAGAAGAACCGGAACGAGGTGTGGGTGAAGTGTGCCGAGGTGGGGATCAACTACCTGGACATCACCACGGCGGGCGAGGCGGCCATCTACGGGCGGTGCATGAAGATGACCGGTGTGAAGATGCACATCGGCTACTCCGACCACATCCTCTGCATCCGCAATCCCAGGAATCGCACGGTCGAGAAGATGATGCGCGAGATTGACGAGGGGCTCAGGAGGCTCCAGATCGAGCGGATGTTCCTCTGGCGGCCTCAGGCCCTCACGCAGGGCGGACACTCCAAGCAGACGATGGAGAACGTCCTCGAGACCTACCACAAGGCGAACAAACAGGGCAAGGTGCAGTACCTGGGAATGTCCGCCCACAACCGCACGTGGGTCGCCCAGGTCCTCAGGGAATACGGCGACCACTACCACGGCTTCGTCTTCCTGCTCGGGGTCCACGACGTGCCGCGAATCCCCTCGGAGAAGGGTGGGCTCTTCGAGGTGATCAAGGAGAAGGACGTCGGGGCCATCGGGCTGAAGCCCTTCCACGGCAACGGCTACTTCCGCGCGCTGGTCCGCCAGGCCCAGCGATCGGGGCAGAAGCCCGACCTGAACGGTGCGGCGATCCGAGGACTGAAGAAAATCCTCGAGGCCTTCCCGCTCCTGACCGCCACGATCCCGGGCATGACGACGGTGGCCGAGGTCGAGAACAACGTCAAGGCGTCCTACGAGCGCCACAAGAGGCTCACCGAGGCCGAGCGCCAGGAGGTGCAGAGGCTGGCCGACCTGTCCCTGGAGATGTTGCCGCCAGACTACGCGTGGATTCGCGAGCAAGCCGCAGTGTGAGAGATGAAAGGGTGATGCGATGAAACACGCCGGCGCTATCCTCGTCTCGCTGGTCGCCACGGCGGCCCTCGCCGCCGAGGGCTGGACGCCGCTCTTCAACGGCAAAGACCTCACGGGTTGGAAAACCCGCGACCCGAGCAAGTTCCGGGTCGAGAACGGTTGCCTGGTGGGCAGCCAGGACGACGGCCGCGGCTCCGACCTCTTCACCACCGAGACCTTCGACAACTTCGAACTCCGCTTCACCTATCGGGTCAAGTGGCCGGCCAATAGCGGCGTGTGGTTCCGCGACCGCTACCAGTTCGACATCC
>CAYYCI010000552.1:0-3178 GCA_964470215.1 uncultured Planctomycetota bacterium | reverse complement strand
GCTGGTCGCCGCGGGGCTTGTGGGGCTGGGCGCGGCGCTCGTCGAAGATGTGGACCACCCGCCAGCCGCGGCGGACCAGCGCGTCGGCAATGTGCCTGCGGTGGCAACGGAAAAAGAGCTTCTCGGCACACATGATGGCCGTGGCCTTCTCTGCGGCAAGGGACTCGAGCCGCGCGAGGCCCTCGGCGAACCGGGGGGTCTGCATGTGGGCCTCGTAGCCGCCCTTGCGGTAGCCGCCCAGGCTCTCGCCCAGCCACTCGTAGGCGATCCCCGAGCGGGCGAGAGCCTCGCTGAGAACCTCGCGGTTGTGTTGTGGGTTCTTCCGCGAGACGGGAAAACTCCGCACGTCGGCGACAAGTTCGATGCCGTAGGCCTGGAGGAGGGCGACGAGCGCGTGGGCGGTGTGGGTCGAGTGGCCGACGGTCCAGATGGTCCGGGCCGGACGCTCACCTGGCGCCGCGTCGGGCGGCATAGCGGCGGAGCGGCTCGACGTTCTCGGCGAGTTTGTGGAACGCGGCGGCATACTGGTCCATGAGTTTCAGGTCGAGGCGGTAGTGGTTGCCGTAGATCAGCACCTCGCCCTTTTCACACAGGCGCTCGGCCACGGGCCAGTTCCCGGGGGAGTAGTCGGGCAAGCGGAGCGAATGGCGACAGGTCCACGGACACCCCCTGCCATAGAAGAATAGGTCGCGGAACCGCGGCCGCAGTGGGATGGGGGTGCCGACGTAGCCGCCGACCGGAACGCCCTCGCGGCGGAGGGCCTCGACGATGGCCGAGCGGGGGAGTTGGCGAAGTTCGGGGTGGGTGATCTTCACGGGGACCATGTGGAAGCCGTGGACCGTGCCCTTGTTCTTTCGGATGAACTCGGCGCCGTGGAGTTCGGCGATGCCGGCCGTCTGGCGGAACAGGTGGTTGAAGTTCCGGGTCTTGTTGCGAATCCAGGTGTTGAGGTGCCTCAGTTGGGCGAGCGCGATGGCGGCCCCGAGCGGGTGTGGGCGGAAGTTGAAGCCCAGGCTGTCAATGTAGGGCAGAAGGTTCTTGTCCTTGAGTTCGGCCTGCATTCGGACCGGATGGGTGCCGAAGAGCAAGGCGCGCTGGTAGATGGAGGGGTCGTTGGTGAGGAACATGCCGCCTTCGCCGGCGGTCAGGTTCTTGGATGCCTGGAGGCTGAATGCGCCGACGTGGCCGAATGTGCCGAGCAACCTGCCCCGGAGCCTGGCACCGGTCGCTTGGGAACAGTCCTCGACGACCGCGAGGTCGTGTTTCCTGGCCACCTGCACTATGGCGCCCATGTCGGCAGGCATCCCGTAGATGTGGACGACGACGATGGCGCGGGTCTTCGGGCCGACCCATTGCTCGATGCGCCGGGGGTCCAGACAGAGGGTCTCGGGATGAATGTCGGCGAAGACGGGGATGGCATTCTGGTGGAGGATGCACCCAGTGGTTGCGCCCCAACTGTATGGGCTGGTTATGACCTCGTCGCCCGGCTCGACCCCGCAAGCGGCCAGTGCGAGGTGGAGGGCGGCCGTGCCGCCATTGACCATGATGGCGTGTTTGGCCTTGTGGAACCGGGCGAAAGCCTTCTCGAGTTTGGCCGGCAGGCCGCCGGTCAGGGGGCTGAGGGATTCGTTCTTGAGGGCCGCAGCCACGGCGCGGGTGACCTCGGAATCAATCAGCGGCCAGCGCGGGGGCTTTCGGGTGACGACCTTCTTGCCGTGTAGGAGAGCGAGTTTCGAGGCGCTCGGCTTGCCCAAGGCTTCCCTCCGTTGCCGCCAGCGGTTCGCGAGTCTTATCTTCTCGGCGCCGATAGCGGGGCGCCGGGAGTCTTGGGCACTGCTACGGGCGGGAAAGTTAACACGCTCCCGCGCAAAAGTCAAGACCTGAGCGAGGCGCGCTCGGGAAATGCATCAGCGGCTCCCCCTACGTATATACACGACACACACTTACGATTCCCCCGCGGCGCCGCAGGGCCTTCGCCGCGACCCCGTAGCGATAAGTGCAGAACAGCCCAAGGCTTATGCGAATCGAGGGTGCGGCGCCACCGCCGGCTCGCCTGCCCGGTGTCTCTCGCGCTCGTCAGCCCCCAAGCGCGCTACACGCGGTCCCGAAGCCGAAGACGGAAACCTCCAAATCGATCTTGTGACCGCCGAGAGCATCCGCTTCGTCGCCAGGCCATAGAAAACCCCGACCACCGAGCAGGTCACGACTTGTCGTTCGGACGACGCGGCTTTGACCGCCGCGGCCTCCTTCGCTAGACTCCTGCCCGAGGGCCAGCCACAGGAGAGAGCGATGGACGAGATCAAGCAGGCCATCCGCAGCATCCCCGACTGGCCGAAGCCGGGGATCGTCTTCCGCGACATCACCCCGGTCCTCGCCGACCCGCGGCTCCTCGCCCTGGTCGTCGAGCGCCTGGCCGAGCCGTACAAGGACGCGGGAGTCCAGATGGTCGCGGGCACCGAGGCGCGCGGCTTCATCCTAGCCCCTGCCGTCGCGCTCACCCTCGGAGCCGGCTTCGTCCCCATCAGAAAGGCAGGAAAACTCCCCTGGGAAACCTTCAAGACCACCTACGAACTCGAGTACGGCACCGACACCCTCGAGATGCACCGCGACGCCATCGCCCCGGGGACCCGGGTGCTGATGGTGGACGACCTCCTGGCCACGGGGGGCACGATGGAGGCCTGTTGCCAGATGGTCGAGCAGGCGGGCGGGGAGGTCGTCGCGTGCGCGTTCATGGTCGAACTGAGCTTTCTGGGCGGACGCCAGCGCCTGGCCCCCCGCCCGGTCTACTCCCTCGTCGACTTCGCCAGCGAGACCGAATAGCCGCCTGTGCCACCAACAGGGACTCGATAGGTTGGAGGGACGAGGGGTTGTAGGGGCACGACACGTCGTGCCCGCGGTGGGCGGGGCGTCCCGCCCCGCGCCTTGCACAGGCTGGAAAGCCTGAGACTATGAAGGAAAACCGTGCGTGGACTCGAAACAGACCGGGAATGTGGGCTTTGGCACGCTTTTGTGCACCGTGGGTTCCCAATGCAGGCGAGAAGGAAAAGAATGCTTTGCCGAGAGGACGGAAGGCGGCCGGCCTGCGGCGCCTCGGAGCGACGAGTCGGAATTGGCAGCCAGTCGAGGCATTCTTTTCCTTCTCGCCTGGCAATTGTTTGCGGTGCAAAAAGCGTGCCAA
>CAYYCI010000551.1:0-3186 GCA_964470215.1 uncultured Planctomycetota bacterium | reverse complement strand
TCGATTCCGAAAAACTCGCCACTGCGCTTCGGACCTTCGGCACGCCGATCTTCGTGGCGGAGCACGTCCTCAGCGACGTTCTCAAGGGGCCCACGACCCGCCAGGAGCGCCTCCAACTGCTACGCGACCGCATGGACATGCTCGTCGAGCAGATGCGCGAACTGAAGCAAATCCTCGCCGATCAGGAGGCGGTGCCCGACACACCCCAGTCCGTGCTTGAGGAGCACCGCCGGCAGCTCAAGGAGATGCAAAAGGAGCACGACGCGATCAAACGCGTATTGAAGAAGCTCGGCTGAGAGCCGACTTCCCCCCTCGCGGACCGGCGATATCTTGCTCTGCCTCGTCCTACTACTTCTTTTCTTCTCCCTGCTCTTCTTCTCTCCCCGTTCTCCGCATCCTCCGCGGTTAGACCGAAGTTCCTGTCATTTCTTGCCGGATTTTCTTCGTAAGTGATTCATCTGTCAAGGACTTGCGGGGTTTCGTGGCCTGCGAAATGTACCCATGTAAATGATAAATTTTTTTATTTTTATCTTGACATGCTGTGCACGATGCCCCATGGTAGTGTCCATGTACATTGAATCCGTCCCCAATCGCAACTCGCCGCCCTGCATCCTCCTACGGGAATCGCACAGGCAAGGACGCAAGGTCCGCAAACGTACTTTGGCCAACCTGACTCATTGGCCGCCCGAGGTCGTCGAAGGGCTCCGGGCGCTGCTGAAAGGCGGCAAGGTGGTCGCTGGCGGCCAGGACGGCCAAGGCGGCCCTATTGGGGCGGACTTCGAGATCGTCCGCAGTTTGCCGCACGGTCACGTGGCAGCGGTTTTGGGCACACTGAAGCGGCTGGGGCTGGATCGTATCCTGGCTGCTCGTCGTTGCCGTTGGCGCGACCTGGTGGTGGCGATGATCGTAGCGCGTGTGATCGATCCCCGTTCCAAGCTTGCCACGGCGCGGGGGCTGAACAAGGACACGGCGTTCACATCGCTGGGGGAGGCGCTGGATGTCTCTGATGCCGACGAGAACGATTTATACGATGCGATGGACTGGCTGTTGGGCCGCCAGTGTCGGATCGAGGCGAAGCTGGCCGGGCGTCACCTGAAAGACGGCACACTGGTGTTGTACGACGTGACCAGCACGTATTTCGAGGGGGTAAGTTGTCCGTTGGCGCGGTTTGGCCACAACCGGGACGGCAAGCGCGGGAAGCTACAGATCGTAGTGGGGTTGTTGTGCGAGGTCGGCGGTCGGCCGATCGCGGTTGAGGTCTTCGAGGGCAACACGGCCGACCCATCGACGCTGGCGCGTCAGATCCAGAAGGTTCGCCAGCGGTTCGGCCTGCGGTGCGTGGTGGTCGTGGGCGACCGCGGGATGTTGACCGAGGCGCGGCTTCGCGAGGAGTTGGCGCCGGTGGAGGGGCTGGAATGGATCACGGCGTTGCGGGCGCCGGCGATCCGGAAGCTGATCGAGGCCGGGAGCCTCCAGCCGTCGCTGTTCGACCAGCGTGACATCGGCGAGATCAGCTCGCCGGAGTATCCCGGCCAGCGGCTGGTGGTCTGCCGCAACCCGCTGCTGGCCGCCGAGAGGCGCAGCAAGCGCCAAGAGTTGCTGGCGGCCACCGAGGCGGAGTTGGCGAAGATCGCGCGGGCCGTCTCGCGGCCGCGCCGGCCCCTGCGCGGTGCCGACAAGATCGGCGTGCGTGTCGGCAAGTGCCTCAATCGCTTCAAGGTGGGCAAGCACTTCCGAATCAAGATCACCGCGGATTCGTTCAGCTACGAGCGGGACGAGGAGAAGATCGCCCAGGAGGCGGCGCTGGATGGGATCTACGTGGTCCGCACGAGCGTGCCGGCCGAGCGGCTCGACACCGAGGACACGGTCCGCGCCTACAAGGGCCTCTCGAAGGCCGAGCGGGCCTTCCGCAGCCTCAAGACGGTGGACCTGAAGATCCGGCCCATCTACCACCGCCTGCCCGAGCGTGTGCGGGCGCACGTCCTGCTGTGCATGCTGGCCTACTACGTGCAGTGGCACATGGAGCAGGCCCTGGCGCCGGTGCTGTTCGCCGACGACGATCCCGCCGGCGCCGAGGCGATGCGTCAGTCCGTGGTGGCCCCTGCCCAACGCTCGAAAAAAGCCCACCGCAAGATTGCCACCAAACGCACCGACGACGACAGGTGCGTCCATAGCTTTCGCACACTGCTGGCCGACTTGGCAACAATCTGCAAGAACCGCATTCAACCGAAGCTGCCCGGGGCGGGAACGTTCGACCAACTGACGCGGCCGACGCCCTCCCAGCAGTACGCCCTGGACCTCCTGGGCGTTCGCCTGTAGCGTCCTGAGCCGCCATGTACCCAGGCGGCGCAGGGGACAATTCAAGACAAGTGATTGAAACAAAAAGACTTTTGCGTTTTTCTTCTCAGGAACTTCGGCTTAGCGTACCACGACCGAGCAGCCTGTCAAGCAAAAAAACGGTTTTCGGGGAGGAATCACAACCCGCCGCGGGGCTTCCGGCCTCGCTTGCAGCCTCCGGCTTCGCTTGCAGCTACGCCGGACAAGACGCCGGACAAGGCGCCACGGCAGATGTTCTCACTTGGGCGGGAAGCCCTTTGGCATCCAGACGGGCAATCTGGCGACCGACGCCCGGGCCTTCTCGGAGGTGGGCACGCCCCAGGCCTGGAAGAACGGCCCGAGGTTTCGGCCGACGGTTCGCGAGAAGCGGACCATCCACTGGTCGCGCTTGTCGGCGTCGGACCGCGGGCGGCTGGCGCGGGGCAGCGAGCGGTACTCGGCGAAAACCTTCTTGAACGGTTCCCACCCGAAGGCCTCCTGGAGTTGAACGTACATTATCAGGGCCAGGAACGGGTCGCGCTTCCATTTGTTCTCGAAATCCGCCCCGCCGGCGATGTAGGCCTTGATCTTCCGCGTCCGCGTCCTGCCCGAGATGCGCTCGAACGCGCCGGGGGGCCGGCCGCAAACCTTGTCGAACACGTACAGCGTGAACAGGTTCACCGTGACCTCAACCGTCCCGTTGAACGTCCAGTCACGAGACTGATGATTGTGCCCCATCTCGTGGAACAGGCCCCAGACCCCGCCGTGGCCCTCGCGCTTCATCCGCGGAACGTCAATCATCACCGGCGCCACGTCCAGCAGCGTCATGATCGGATACCCGGAGTGCATGTAGCCGGCTGAGATCTGAAC
>CAYYCI010000550.1:0-3219 GCA_964470215.1 uncultured Planctomycetota bacterium | reverse complement strand
GGGGCACGGCACCGCCGTGCCCGCACAGGCAAGAATGCCTGTGCCACCAGGAGGTCCATTCCTCCCGGGCGGGGCGTCCCGCCCCGCGTCAACATTCGATCCTCGGACCCCTCGCGGGCCGAGACGGCCCGCCTACAGCCCCTCGTCCCTCGACCCTCGCATGGCTTGACATTGGCCGCCGGCCGTTGCTAGAATCCCCCCGCGAGGTCAATCTCCCATGAGCGACAAGCCGCGACTCTTCCTCATAGACGGCACGGCCCTCGCCTATCGCTCCTATTTCGCGTTCATCCGCAACCCCCTCTACAACTCCAAGGGCCAGAACACCAGCGCCGTTTACGGCTACACGACGAGCCTCCTGCGCCTGTTGGAGAAGGAGTCGCCGGAGCGCATCGCGGTGGTCTTCGACAGTGCGGAGCCGACGTTTCGCCACGAGAAGTTCGCCGACTACAAGGCCACGCGCGAGAAGATGCCCGACGAGATGGCCGAGCAACTGCCGCTGATTGACGAGGTGACCGAGGCCCTCGGCATCCCGACCATCGAGCGCCCGGGCTACGAGGCCGACGACCTGATAGGCACGATCGCCAGGAAGGCCGAAGCCGAAGGCTGGGAGTGCTACATCGTCACCGGCGACAAGGACTTCATGCAACTCGTCAGCGACAACATCAAACTCCTCGACATCCGCAGCGGCAACGACCAGGTCGTTGACCGCCAGGCGGTCGTCAAGCGCTTCGGCGTCCCGCCCGAGAAGGTCCGCGACGTCCTCGGCCTGATGGGCGACTCCTCCGACAACGTCCCCGGGGTCGAGGGAGTGGGCGAGAAGACCGCCGTCGCGCTCATCAAGGAGTTCGGCTCCCTCGAGGCCGCACTCGAGAACGCCGAAAAGGTCAAGCCCAAGCGAGCGCGCGAAGGGCTGCTGAAAGGGCGCGAACGCGCTCTCCTGTCCCGGGAACTCGTCACCATTGACGTTGATGCCCCGGTGGACTTCGACCCGGAGAACTTCGGCCGCCACGAGCCCGACCCCCAGCGCCTCATCGCCCTCTTCGAGCAACTCGAGTTCCCGTCGCTCATCGAGAGGGTCCAACTGGACGCAAAGGTCGAGAAGGTCGCCTACCACACGGTGCGAACGCCCGGGGAGTTCGACGCGCTGGTCGAGCGCCTGAAGGGGGCGAGGGAATTCGTCCTCGACCTGGAGACGACATCCACCGTCCCCATGGAAGCCGAGATCGTCGGTCTGTCATTCGCGGTGCGCGAGCGGGAGGCCTTCTACGTGCCCGCCTACCCCGAGGCGCCGCTCGTCGAGGCGGGCGGGCTGTTCGGGGGGGCCGAGTCCCAGATCGCTCTGATCCTCGAGCGCCTGCGCCCCATCCTCGAGGACCCGAACCTCCGGAAAGGCGGCCAGAACATCAAGTACGACATGGTCGTCCTTGCCAACCACGGCGTCGAGGTCCGCGGGGTGGCCTTCGACACGATGGTCGAGTCCTATCTCCTCGACCCCTCCCAGCGCCAACACAACCTCGACCTCCTGGCCCTCAAGCACCTCAACATCAAGAAGACCCCGACGAGCGACCTGATCGGCAAGGGCAAGAAACAAATCTCCATGCGCGAGGTCCCCATCGAGCAGGTCGCCGCATACGCCTGTGAGGACGCCGACGTCACGCTCCGCCTACACAAACTCTTCATCCCCCAACTCGAGGAAAACGGCCTCGCCGAACTCTACCAGGAGGTCGAGGTCCCGCTGGTCAGCGTCCTGGCCAGAATGGAACTGCGTGGGGTGAAACTCGACCTCGACCTCCTCCACCGCCTCTCGGCCGACTTCGCCGCGCGGATTGACGCCCTGAAGGTCCAGATATTCGAGATGGCGGGAGAGGAGTTCAACATCAACTCCACCCAGCAACTCGGCCACATCCTCTTCGAGAAACTCAAAATCCACGTCGGCACGGGAGTCCGCCCCCGCAAGACCAAGACCGGCTACGGCACCAGCGTGGCCGCCCTTGAGGCATTCGCCAGCCACCCACTCGTCGGCCTCATCCTTCAGTATCGCAAACTCACCAAACTCAAGGGCACCTACGTGGACGCCTTCCCCGCCCTCGTGAACCCGAAGACGGGCAAGATCCACACCTCCTTCAACCAGACCGTCACGGCCACCGGGCGCCTCTCCTCGAGCGACCCGAACCTCCAGAACATCCCCATCCGCACGGAACTCGGGCGCAAGATTCGCCAGGCATTCATCCCCAGCGACCCGGGGCGACGGCTCCTGTGTGCCGACTACTCCCAGATCGAACTGCGCATCCTCGCCCACATGAGCCGCGACCAGAGCCTCATCGAGGCATTCCGCCGCGACGAGGACATCCACCGCCGCACCGCAAGCGAAATCTTCGAGGTCCCCTTCGACCAGGTCTCCTCCGAGATGCGCTCGCGAGCGAAGGCCATCAACTTCGGCATCATCTACGGCATGGGCGCCCAGCGCCTCGCCCGCGACACGGGAATCACCCTCGAGGAGGCCAACGAGTTCATCGAGCGCTACTTCCGCCGCTACCCGTTGGTCAAGCAGTTCATCGAGAAGACGAAGGCCCAGGCCGAGCAGGACGGCTTCGTGGCCACGCTCCTGGGCCGCCGCCGCCACATCCCCGAGATTTTCAGCCAGGAGCCGCGGACACGAGCCGCCGGCGAGCGCATCGCGGTCAACACCCCGATCCAGGGCTCAGCCGCCGACCTGATAAAACTCGCCATGGTGAGGCTCGACGAGCGCCTCGCCCGCGAATTCCCCGACGCCTGGATGATCCTACAGGTCCACGACGAACTGGTCTTCGACGTCCCTGCCGAACTGGTCGAGCCCGTCGGCGGCGTCGTCCGCGACGAAATGGAGCGGGCGATGGAACTCGATGTCCCACTGAAAGTGGACATCACCGTGGGCACCAACTGGGCAAAGGCCTAGCCTGACGAGCGCAGGGTCGACGCCAGAGCCTCGTGAGCCCGAGAACGCTTGGCGGTGTGATGGGGGTTGCACTCGGGAGGTCCGAGGCCCTCAGTGTCCATCTGAGTCCTGTTGCAGCGGCGGGCCGAGACACTCCGCCGACAGGTCAGGGGGCGCTGGGGCAGAGGCCCGGCCCACAACCGACCAGTGGTCTCCTGTGGGCGTCCCTGCCCCGCGTCGTGCGGTGTTGTAGGGGCACGGCACTGCCGTGCCCGCGCCGCAACGAGCACAGGCTGGAAAGCCTG
>CAYYCI010000549.1:0-3225 GCA_964470215.1 uncultured Planctomycetota bacterium | reverse complement strand
AGGCGCTTCTTCGCCCTCGAGTTCTCGCCGGGCGAGACCGGCGCCGCGCCCCGTTGGCGCGAACTCCCCGCCTGGCCCGGGGCTCCGCGCATCCTGCCGGTGGTGGCTACCCAGAACGACGGCCAGGCCGATTGCCTCTACGTCTTCAGCGGGCGGAACATCGCTCCCGGCAAACCCACCGAGATTCTCAGCGACGCCTTCTGCTATAACCCGAAGACCGGCCGCTGGCGAGCACTTTCGCCGATCACCCCCAATGGCGGCAAACCGCGGTGCATCATGGCGGCGACGGCCGTCGGGAGCGGTGCACACCACATCCTCGTCTTCGGCGGTGCGGACGGCCACCTGTTCCGCCAGCTCGAGGCCCTCGACCGGGCCGTCGCCCAGAACCCGGCCCGCGCTGCCGCACTGACCCGCCAGAAGATCGGGATTCTCGAGGGCCATCCAGGTTTCTCCCGCGACATCCTGGCCTACCACACCATCACGGACACCTGGACGCTGGCCGGCAGGCTTCCTGGCGGCAGCCAGGTTACGACCACGGCGGTTCGCTGGGCAGATGCCATAGTAATCCCCAGCGGTGAGATTCGCCCGGGGGTGCGGACGCGCAAGGTCTGGTCGGCCAGGCCGGCTCCGCCGAGGGGCTTCGGCACGCTCAACTACCTCGTCCTCGGCGCATACCTGCTCGCCCTCGTGGGAATGGGCTTCTATCTCTCGCGCCGCGAGCGGACCACCGACGACTTCTTCCGCGCGGGGCGTCGCATCCCCTGGTGGGCCTCCGGCCTGAGCATCTACGGCACCCAACTGAGCGCCATCACCTTCATGGCAATCCCCGCGAAGACCTTCGCCACCGACTGGCGCTACTTCATCGGCAACATGGCCATCGTCATGGTCGCACCGTTCATCGTCCGCTTCTTCCTGCCTTTCTACCGCCGGCTGGACGTTACGACTGCCTACGAGTATCTGGAGCGGCGTTTCAACCTTCCCACGCGGCTCCTGGCCAGCGCGATGTTCATGCTCTTCCAGTTCGGACGAATCGGCATCGTGCTGCTCTTGCCCTCGCTGGCGCTGGCCATGGCCACTGGGATGAGCGTCACGACCTGCATCGTGGCGATGGGCGTGCTGTGTATCCTCTACACGGCCCTCGGAGGGATCGAGGCCGTGATCTGGACTGATGTCCTACAGGTCGTCGTGCTCCTCGGCGGGGCGATCTTGTGCCTGGTCCTCATTCCGTTCGGGGTGCCCGGGGGCTGGAACGGCATGAACGACCTGGCGGCCTCGGCGGGCAAGTTCCGTCTCTTCGATTTCCGCTTCGACCTCGTGGCCCCGACGTTCTGGGTCCTCCTGCTCGGGGGCTTCGGGGGCAACATCATAAGTTACGGCACCGACCAGACGGTCATCCAGCGCTACCTGACCACCCGCGACGAGGCGGCTGCGGCGCGCGGCATCTGGACCAACGCCCTGTTGTGCGTACCCGGCTCGATGCTCTTCTTCGGGCTGGGCAGCGCGCTCTTCACCTTCTATAAGAGCCAGCCACAGGCGCTCAACCCCACGATGGCCAACCCCGACGCGATACTGCCGTGGTTCGTCGTCACCCAATTGCCCGCCGGGCTGGCGGGGCTCCTGATCGCTGGGGTCTTCGCGGCCTCGATGTCGAGCCTCGACAGCAGCATGAACAGCGTTGCGACCGCGGTGACGACCGACTTCTATCGCCGCCTCAAGCCGCATGTCGCGGACCGCGCGTGCCTGCGTCTGGCGCGGGGCGTCACGGTGCTCGTCGGGGTCATGGGGGTCGCCTTCGCGCTCGCGATGGCGCGCTGGCAGATAAAGTCCCTGTGGGACCAGTTCGCCTCCTTCCTGGGCTTGTTCGCAGGCGGGTTGGGGGGCCTGTTCGTCCTGGCCATGTTCACCCGGCGGGCACACGCCCTCGGCGCGCTCTGTGGGCTGGTCGCCAGCGGACTCGTCCAGTACTTCATCCACGCCCTCTGGCCGCTCCATCCGTGGTTCTACGCTGTGACCGGCATAGTCTCGTGTTTTGTCGTCGGCTACCTCGTCAGCGTCGTCATCCCGTGGGGCAGGAAACCCCTCGATGGCTTGACCATCCACACCCTGAGGCCGCGACGGGACTGCCCTCCACGCCGCGCTCTTCCTGAGCGAACTTGAGGAGTGCCAGTGTTAGCATGCGTCGGGAAGCAATTCGGCCCTTTGGGCTTTGACGCGCGGCCGGCCGGGGATTATAATCGCCCCGGAGGTTGCGCCAGGCCCCCCGCAGGAGAGGGTGCGATGAAACACGTGATGGTCGTGGACGACGAGGTTGATATCCTCACGTGCCTGGACGAGGCCCTCAGCGCGGAGGGGTATCGGGTGACTGCGGTGGCCTCGGGGGCGGAGGCCCTGGACTTGCTCGCGAGGGAAGTCCCCGACCTGGTCATCCTCGACTTGCGGATGCCACAGATAAGCGGGATCGAGGTGCTGAAGGAACTGCGCTCGAAGCATCCCGAACTGCCCATAGTCGTCTGCACCGGCCTTTCGGGCTACCGCGACGACTACGACGTCGTGACGAGCAACGTGGCGGCGTTCCTGGAGAAGCCGCTGGATATCGAACGTGTGGTCAGGACGGTTCGCGAGTTGCTCGGCCCGGCCGGCCCACCGCCCCAATCAGCCGAGGACCAGCGCCGCCAGCCCAATGCTTGAGCCGCAAAACCCCCTCGACATCCTCTGGGACCGCCTCGCGCAGGTCGAGCCCCGGGAGGCCGCTGCGCGCGCACTGGTCGCCCACGAAGCAGACGCCAGCGCTTTCCGGGTGCCGCTGTGTGGCCGGGACTACCTGGTATTCCCGCGCGAGCGGAAGGTCGAGGGGCCGGAGGGCGCGGCCGGCTTCGAGGCCACGCTGCTTTGTGTGCAGTACCTCCTGACGGCGCGGGACGAGCCGCTAGCCGGCGAGTGGGTCACGCCAAAGCAATTGCCCTACGGGGAGTTTTTCTTCCGTCCGCCCCACGAGCTTCCGACGGGGAAGTTGGAGGCGGCGTTCGGCTCGCGTCTCGAGGCCTTCCGGCGTGCTGGTCGCGCGCTCGGGGGTCGAGCGCTGGAGATGGGCGACGCGGCATGGCAGTTCCGCGCCCTGCCGCGCGTGCCGGACCAGAGCTTCGCGCGCGCCGTGCGGGAGATGGCCGAACGCCTGGCTGGCCGCCTGAGCGAAAGGCTCCGCTGCAACCCCTTCCGCATCCTCTG
>CAYYCI010000548.1:0-3227 GCA_964470215.1 uncultured Planctomycetota bacterium | reverse complement strand
GCCCGATATGGTAACCACTCCCCCTCGCGATGCAAAGATTTGCTGACGGCCTAGGGATTTGTGCTGTTCGCAATCCACGGCAGGCAAATTGGATCCAGCAAGGAGGGAGACTTTTCTTACCGCGTGGCGGCGGCATCACAGGACTTAGGTCGGCGTGAGAGAGAGTCCCGGCGCGAGATTGAGCTCGGGGCCTCGGTCGCAGTCCTCGGCGAGAAGGGCGTGTTCCGCCTGTTGAACGGTCCACGGCGCGTCAACGTGCCCACCGCCAGTAACCGACAAAATAACGCGTTTGTTCGCGTCAGCCGGCCGCCCTGCCAAGCCATTCCCGTTCCCTCATCCGCCACGTCTCATACACAGGTCCCGTTCACCAACGAGCCAGAGGGGCTCAATGGGGGACGGGCTACGCGCCGTTGGGCGGTCGTGGCCTTGACGGTCGCCACCCTGTTCGATTATAGTGGCACAACTAGGTGAGCGGCTCTCCTCGCGGAGCGGCACCGGAGACGTCACGATGATCCCCATGATCCGTCAGGTTGTCATCAGGAACTACAAGAGCATCGGGCAGGTCAGTGCGACGCTGGAGCCGTTCACTGCCTTGGTCGGGCCCAACGGATCTGGGAAGAGCAACTTCATCGACTGCCTCGCATTCGTGCAAGAATGCCTGTCGGAATCCATAGAGCTCGCCTTCAAGAACCGTGGTGGTATCGCAGCGGTGCGTCGGCGGTCCGCAGGTCATCCCACTCACATCGGCGTCCGCCTAGTGATGGAACTGGGGGACGGCCTCACCGCGGACTACGCCTTCGAGATCGCCGCAAAGCCGACGGGGCGCTTCAGCGTAGCCAGGGAACGTTGTGTCATGCGGCGCTTCATGGCTGGCGAGCTTGCCTTTGAGGTGCGCCATGGCAAGTTCATCAAGCCGATCCCAGGCATCAGACCCCAGGTCGCGCCCGACCGGCTAGCGCTCTATGCTGCTTCGGCGACGGAGGAGTTCAGGCCGGTCTTCGATTTTCTGGCCGCGATGAGCTTCTACTCGGTTGTTCCCGTCAAGCTGCGGGAGTTGCAAGACCCGGACCCCGGCGACAGACTCAAGCCAGACGGGAGCAACGCTGCCGCCGTGCTCAAGCGCCTCAAAGAGGAGGACGATAGCGGCGAGCGGTACAGGCGCCTGTGCAGGCTCCTCTCGAAGGTCGTACAGGGCCTTACGAAAGTGGAGTATAAAGCCGTTGGGCAAAAGGAAACCTTGCAGTTCAAGCAGGATGTTGGGCTGAAACATCCGTGGACATTTTCTGCCTTGAGCATGTCGGACGGCACGCTGCGCGTGATCGGCCTGCTTCTGGCTGTCTATCAACTTGGCGGACAGACTCTCATTGCCATAGAGGAGCCGGAGGCTACCGTCCATCCGGCGGTGGCCGAACTGGTTGTTGAAGTGCTCTTGGACGCAGCGCACGAGCGACAGGTGCTCGTGACGACCCACAGCCCTGACGTCCTCGATCACAAGGACCTGACCTACAAAAACATAAGGGTCGTGACCACAGAGCACAACAAAACCCTAATCTGCCCTCTCGCCGAGTGTAGCCGTGAGGCCGTCCGAGCGCGCCTATACACACCGGGCGAACTCCTGCGCTCCGACGAACTCACCCCCGACCTTGCCCGGGCCCAACAGGTGGCCGCGCAGCGTAGCCTTTTCGCGCCGCTGAACCTTCACAGCGGGAGCGCGACATGAAACCGTCGCTTGTGCCCATTGTGGAGGGACACGCAGAGCAGGCGTCCGTTCCCGTGCTCTTGCGTCGGATCCTGGCTTCTGAGCACTTCTATGAGGTTTCCATAGCGCGGCCCTTCCGGGTGAAGCGGTACTCGGTCGTGCGCCCGGGGGAACTTGAACGCGCCGTCAAGCAAGCAGTGCGGTCACGAGAGAACGCCGCAGCCATCCTTGTGATCCTTGATGCGGATGACGACTGTCCTGCCACACTTGGACCCGAACTCCTGGCGCGATGTCGCAGTAGCACCCACCTGCCGGCCGCGGTGGTCTTGGCCCAAAGGGAGTTCGAGGCTTGGCTCCTCGGCGCTAAAGAGGCATTGAGGGGGGTGCGAGGCATTCGGCAGGACGCCACGGCGCCGAGCCATCCGGAAGCCATCCGTGGCGCGAAGGAACGGGTGTCCCAGAACATGCAGGGGCGGCGATACGTCCCTGTGGACGATCAGGCTGCGCTCGCCGAGAGGATGGACATCCGACTCGCAGCCGATCGCTGCCCCTCTTTCGAAAAGCTAGTCCGGGAGGTCCGCCGGCTGCTCTGCCATATTCACCGCAGTCCATAGGCCCGGCCCGCGATCTGCCCTGAGCAACCGCACAGTGACGGTGGCCACCTCTGGCGTCCGCCGCTCCCATCTCGGTGGGTCACTGCCCCACCCGCAGCTACGCTTGCCAGTTCCAGCGGGGGGCACGCGGCGAGGAGGGAACCCGGACCGGACGCTCGCGGGCCCGAGATGAACCGAAAAAGCCCAGCGCTCAGACTTCCCTTCGGCTTCGCTTGACCCCGAGAGTCAACAGCAACCCTTGGTCGGCGCACCTTGAGCACCGAGCCAGCCGCCAGGGTCCCGCGCCCTCATCGCAATGGCAGCATGGAAACGAGCTACGTTGTGGTATAATCGCCTTTGACGAGCTCCATGCCGCGAGTTCGTTTTCAACCGACTACAACCGCACGGTTAATTCCGTCATTGTACCGGTTCAGGAGGCAGTCGGGCCGGCGTGGTCCTTGACGGCCTCGCGCGAACCCCGTATCCTCAGCCATCCTCGAGGACAGAAGCCATGGAAGCTTATCGAGGCCTCCAGACCTTCTTCGGCGACCTGCATAATCACTGCGGGATTTCTTATGGCCACGGCACCCTCGAAGAGGCCCTGGCCAACGCCCGCGAACAACTCGATTTCGCCTCGGTGACCGGCCACGCCCACTGGCCCGACATGCCGCCGCCCGACCCGCGCATCCAGTATATCATCGACTTCCACAAGGAAGGCTTCGCCAGGCTCAAGGCCGGATGGCATCGCTACCTCGAGACTCTCCGCCAGGCCAACTCCGAGGGCAGTTTCGTCCTCTTTCCCAGTTTCGAGGTCCACTTCTCCGCCACGGGCGACCGCACGATCCTCTACCGCGACCTGGCGGGCGAAATCCTCTACCCCACCGACCTGGCCGATCTCCATCGCCGCCTCCGTGCGCTGGCCGACCAGGGCCGGC
>CAYYCI010000547.1:0-3245 GCA_964470215.1 uncultured Planctomycetota bacterium | reverse complement strand
TTCCGCTTGTAGCGAATCTGGGAGAAGCTCGAGTTGGTGGCGATGGCTAGTGGCCGCTTCCGCCCATAGAAGAATTGCCGAATGTCGGGCGCATACTCCGGCTGGATGTAGTAAACGGAACTATCCACCACCCCCAGCGAGACCTCACAGGAGAGGGGACGGCCCTTGTCGTCCGTGGCCACCAACTCCAGCGAAGCGGTCTCCCCGGGGCGGTAACTGTCCTCAAGAGCGTTGACCTTCAGGTGGACGAAGCAATCCTCCGGCGGGACGATTATCTCGCGCTGGTGGCGCCAGAGCATCGCGTCGCGGACCACGTTTGCCGTGATGAAGACGTTGGGCGAATACTCGTCCCTTATGGGAATCTTGACCAGGCGCGAGCGCTCGCGCATGAAGACCAACCGGTCGTCGTAGATGCGGTCGCCCTCGACCCCGAGCCACACGTGGACGTTCGGGAACTGCGAGACGAGGAGCACCTGGGCCGTCTCGCCCTTCTTGTATGTCTGCTTGTCGGGGATGACCTGGATGCCGCTCAGGCGGTAGCCCAGGTAGCGCTCCTTCTCCGAGGCAACCCACAGCCACCCTACCCCGACGACCTTTTCCTCTTTTTCGGTCAGGGCGGTCATCTCGAGTTTCAGGTAGCCGGGCTGGTCGGGCGTGAAGGCGTAGGCGGCCTTGCCCTCGGCGTCCGTGGCCAGGCGGTCGGCCTGGAGTTCGGTCAGGTCGTAGTCCTTCTTCTCCTCGTTATAGACGGCGCGATAGACGCGGAACATCCCCTCGGTCTTGACCGGCTGGTCGTTGGCGTTGCGGGCGACGACCTCGACCTCCACGCGGTCACCGGGGAGATAGACGTGGCTCCTGGGATTGACATAGACGTAGAAGGGGTCGCGGGTGACCTTCAGGGTGTGGCTCGCTCGGATTTCGCGCCGCGACTTGTCCACCACGCGGGCCTCGATTGAGTAGGAGTAGTCGTTTTCCTGTGGGGGCCTGGGCGTGGGGACCTCCAGGGTGGCCACCCCGTGGGCGTCGGTCTTGAGAGTTGCCCGCTTGACGATGGTGCCGCCGCCCCGCCGCCAGAAGCGCCAGCCCCAGCGACGCCGGTAGATGTCGTAGTAGTACCACGGATACTCCCGTGGCGGGATGTAGTAGTGCCAGTAGGGGCGCTGGCGCACGAGCACCTCGACGTCGGCCTCGGGGACCGGCCCGCCGAAGTAGTAGTCGGCCTTTATCTTCACCCGCAGAGTGTCGCCCACCCGATAAGTCGGCTTGTCGGTGGAGATTTCGACCTTGAATTCGGGCAGTTTGTATTCCTCGACGCGGAAGCGGGCGTAGCCGCTGCGCCCGCGGTTGTCGGGCTGGCGGATGTAGATGGTGTATTGGCCGAGCGGGGGCTCGTTGGCCAATTTGACGCTGTCGGCGAGGGTGCCGAACTCGTTTGTGGCCAGGACCTTCTCGTAGAGTTTCCCGCCGCGCGGCTCGTTTATCCGCACGCGGAACTTCCGCCCCACCACGTTCTGGAAGGTGTTCCCATCGTAGTTGCGGACGATGAACTTGAAGTGGACCGTCTCGCCGGGTCGGTAGGCTGGGCGGTCGGTGTAGCCGTAGAAGGTCAGGCCCGGGCTCATCGGGCTCCACCAGCCGCGATAGCTCCTCGAGAATGCGTAGGAGGTGCCCTTCCGCGCGAGGATATACCAGTTGCCGGAACGCCCGGAGGGGTGCGGGGTGCGGAAGAAGCCGGCGTCGTCGGTCCTCCCCGCCTTCTCCGCCCAGCGGCGAGAGCGGTTCTCCCACCAGTGCCAGGCCAGTTGGACGTCGGCCCCGCTGACCGGCTCCCCGGTGAGCGCGTCGGCCACGAAGACCATCGCCTGGTCGCGGCTGCTCTTGGTCACGACCGCCAGGCGGGTGATGATGACCACGCAGTCGGCGTGGACGCCCCCGCCGTCGGCGGTCACCAAGTAAACCCCCGGCTCGCTCAGGTCGAGTTCCTTCTGAGCGCCGTAGTGCTTGTGTTCGCCCTTGTTCTCCAGCGGGGTCTGCCACGAGAGGACCGGCTGGCCGCGCCCGGCGCGGGCCATCTCGAGGAGGCTGGTGTGGCGGGGATGGCCGAACGGCTCGGTGCGGAAGACCTTGAAGACGGCTTGCTTCTGGTTCCGCCACGAGTAGGAGATTGTAGGCCTGGTGCCGGGGAGAGCGGCGTAGTTGGCCGAGACGCCGAGGCGCGGCTTTCGGATTTCGGCCGCTCGCTGGCGCGCCGAGCGGACGTAGCGGCTCTGGCGTTCGGTCAGCCGCTTCGTCAGTTTCTCGTACCAGGCCAGGGCATCGACAAACTTGCCCTGGCCCTCCAGGTACTGCCCCATGCGAAAGACCGCGTCGTCCCACCATTCGGTGTCGGCGTACTTCTCGTCAATCTCTTTGAGGTATTCGACCGCGCCGCGCTGGCCGAGCGCCCAGCGTGCGCGTGCCTCGAGGTCCTTGCCGGCCTGGAGGGCGTCGAGTTGTGCGAGGAGTTTGCCCATCGAGGCCCACCAGGCGGCTCGGCGCTTGGAGTAGTCGGAGACCTCTCCCCCCGCCGCGATGGTCTTGGCCTGCTGGGCCACGACCTCTTGCCAGTTGGGGGTGTAGCCCCAGAGGCGCGCGCCGGCCTCGATGCGATCGGCCAGAATCTCGCCGAACTCCCGCCTCAACTCCTTCGGCGACCCGGCATTGACCTTCGCGGCGAAACCCTGGCTGGCCTTCTTGAAAAGGTCGTCAATCTGGCTCCGGCGGCTCCAGTAGCCCCACGCCAGGTAGAGCCGGGCCAGTCCCGCCTGGCCACGCGCCTTCCAGAGGTCCTCGGCCGGCGCCTCGATCATCGCCTTATACGCCTTCTCGGCAAGGGGATAGGTCGAGGTGCGGCCGAAGCGCCGCCCCAGGCGATAACTCTCGGCGATCAGAAACTCCACCTGCCGCGCCCGCGGCGACTTGGGGAAGCGCTTGAGGAGTTCCTGGAACGCCTCGACCGCGGGCCGGAACGATTTCTGGCGGAAGTTCTGTAGGCCGCGGTTGAAGAGTTCGTCCTCGGTGGCCAGGCGCTGCCCTGCGGCCGAGAGGAGCACACCGAGGGCGACGGCAAAGACCAGGAACCGGCTGAACACTCTCTTTGCTTCCATCGGGCCTTCCTCCTGGGTTTCGGGCCGGAGCGCGGATTCTCCGCCTCCTCTGCCTGATTCGACGCGCTCGCCACCTTGCCGGTTCCATATCATAGCGCC
>CAYYCI010000546.1:0-3247 GCA_964470215.1 uncultured Planctomycetota bacterium | reverse complement strand
CCAGCGTCCAGTGTTCGCTCTTCTTCGACTGGAAGGACCTGCACGAGCGCACGGGGCGCTACCAGCGCGAACGAATC
Organism: uncultured Planctomycetota bacterium; assembly: GCA_964470215.1. GTDB lineage: Bacteria > Planctomycetota > PUPC01 > DSUN01 > DSUN01 > CAYYCI01. The sequence continues at coordinate 3,170 of CAYYCI010000546.1, read as the reverse complement.
GAGGTGACCCCCGAGATAGCCGCCCTGGCGAAAAAACTCACGAAGGACGCGAAGACCGACGACGAGAAACTCGCCGCCATCTACCACTGGGTCCAGCGCAACATCCGCTACCTCTCGATCAAGGCGTCGCTCTCGAGCGGCTGGGCAGGCCATCCCGCCTCCGAGACCCTTCGCAACGGCTATGGCGATTGCACCGACAAGGCCATCCTGCTCGCCTCGCTGGCAAGAGCGGTCGGGATAAAGGCATATCCCGCCATCGTCAAGACCAACGACAGCGGGCGCGCCATCGTCGAAATCCCCGTCCCGGACGCCAACCATTGCATCAACGTGGCCTACCCGGGCGGGCGGCGCATCTTCCTCGACGCCACCGCCAGCAACTACCGCTATCCTTACTTCCGCGCCGACGACCACGGCGTGAAGGCCATCATCCACGTCACCGGCGAAATCCTCGATGTCCCGGTGCCCCCGCCCGAAGACAACCTGCGCCAGAGCGACCAGGAACTCTGGCTCGAGCCCGACGGGACGGCCCGGGCGGTCGAGCGCAACGCCTACACGGGAACCTACGAGGCCATGGTGCGTGGGTTCTGGCGCTCGGTGCCGCCCCAGCTCCGCGGGCCGATGATGCAGCAGTATCTTCAGGGGCGTTGTCCCGGCGCCCAGTGCACCGGCTTCCGCCTCGGCGACCTCGAGGACCTCAGCAAGCAACTGACGATGGAAATCCGCTATCGCGTGCCACAGGCGGCCACCTTCAGCCGCGACCTCTACATCGCGGCCCCGCCCGGCTTCGAGCGGCGATTCCCCGAGGCGGCCCTCCCCTCGCGAAGGTTCGCAATCGAAAGAATGACCACCCAGGAGTACCGCACCACGATCAAGGTCCACCCCCCGAAGGGCTATGAGTTGGTCGGCCTCCCCGAGCCGCTGGCCGTCCACGGCAAGCACCTCTGGTACGAGGGACGAGCCGAGCGCGCGGCCGACGGCACCTTGCTGGTCCGCGAGCGCCTGCGGATTCTCACCAGGGTCGTGCCTGCGAGCGACTACGAGGAGTATCGCGCCCAGGCCGCCAGAATCGCGGCCTGGACCCGCCTGAAACTGGTCTTCAGTAAGAAGGGGCGAGCGGGATGAGAAGAGTTGCCCTCGGCCTCGCTCTCGCCCTCTGCAACCTCGCCGCCGCCGGCGAGGCCATCTTCCTGAAGACAGGCGAGGAATATGTCGGGCGCCTCCTCGGCATCACCGACCGCAGGCTCACGGCCGCCATCGCCGGGAAGCGCCGCTTCTTCGAACTCGACGACATCCAGCGCGTCGAGTTCCAGAAGCCCAGGCTCCTCGACGACGTGGCCACGGCTTCCCAGTTGCCCGACCGCGTGGCGTTCTTCAGCGAGTCGCTTCGGCCGAAAACCGCCGACCTCCGCCGCCGCTTCCCCCAGGCGGCATACGTGGTTCTGTGGGACGAGACGGACATCACCCTGGGCGCCCGCGGCGCGTGGGAGATCAAGCGCTTCGAGGCCTGGCGCATCCTCCATCCGCGCGGGGCGGGTTCCGCCGCCCGCTCGCTGACCTACTTCCCCGACAGGCAGCAAGCCGAGATCATCTTCGCCATAACCGTCGGCCCGGACGGCAAGGTCTCGCGCGTCTCCGACTCCGCGATCAAGGACGAGGCCCTCCACGCGCGAGTCCCCGCCTACGACTTCCAACACCGCCTGCGTTTCAACCTCAAGAACGCGGTCCCCGGCGCCACGCTGTTCCTGGCCACGGCAACTCGCGGCCGCGCCACGCTTCTTTGCCCGATGGTCCTCGACAAGGTCTTCGCGGGAAGGGAGCCGGCTCTGAGGCGCATAGTCCGCCTGGCCGTCCCGAAGAGCCTTCGGGGCCGAGTGGCCATCGCCGAACTCAACGGCCTGAAGCCGAAGGCCGAGCGCCTCTGGGAACTTCGCAACACGCCACAAGTCCTCCCCGAGCCGCTCATGCCCCCGCTGAGGGCGTTCGCCCCCAGGTTGGTCGTCGCCTGGCCGAAGACCACCTGGAAAGACCTCGCGGCCGAGATCACGGAGCGCGCAAGGGTCAGGGGACGGATCGAAATCCACGATTCCAGCCCCCCGGGCATCTATCGCCACGTTCGCACCCAGGTCCGCGCCGAGGACGTCCCCCTCGACGCGCTGCCCGAAGGGCCGGCGCCGCCGGCCGAGGTCTTCGAGCGCGGCTTCGGCAATCAGGCCGAGCGAGCGCTCCTCCTAGCCGCCCTCTGTCGAGCCGCCGGCTACAAGGCCACGACCGTCCTCGTCCGCCCAAGGACCGACGGACCGCTCGCCCCCGGCGCGCCGACCCTCCGCGGCCTGAACGCCGCAGTCGTCCGCCTCGAGACACAGGGGAAGACGGTGTGGCTCCACCCCGATGCCGAGACGCGCGGCTACGGCGAGGTGGCCCCCGAGGTCCAGGGCGCCATGGGCCTCGAGTTGGAGAGAAGCAGACTGGTAACCATCCCGCCCGCGCCACCAGAGCAAGAGAAATTGTCCCGGAAGGTCCAGATCACCCTCTCCGCCGACGGCTCCGCCCTCGTGGCCGACAACTACACTCTCACCGGCCACCACGCCGCCGCCTACCGCGACCTGAAGGACAAGACTGCCGAGGGCCTGGCCCAGTGGGCGGCATTGTTCGTCGGCGGGGAGTACGCGGGGGTGGACCTCCGGGAGTTCACCCACAGCGACTTCGCCAGGGCAAACCCGACCGAGCGCCTGGCCTTCCGCTACCGCATCCCGGCCCTCGCCCAGAGGGTCGGCGACTACCTGATCCTGACCCTCCCCAACGTCCGCCTCGAGGTCAGCGAGGTCGGCCGCTCCGAGCGACGACACCCCCTCTCGTGGAAAGGCACCGACGCCGAAACCCTCGAGGTCACCATCACCATCCCCGACGGCTACGAGCCTTACGCCATTGGCGAGAGAGTTAGCGCGCGGAGCGACGGCTGGCGCCTCGAGGCCGGCTTCACCACCAGGGCCGACCGCCGCATCGTCTTCACCGACTCCTGGACCCGCAGCGCCCTCGACGCACCGCGCTCGGCCTACGCCGAATATCGCAAGGCCCTGATAGCCAGGAGCCGACTGCGCCAGGCCGTCATAGTTCTCAAACGCGCGATGTAGGCGGGGCGTCCTCGCCCCGCGGCGGTGTTCTCCCTGTAG
>CAYYCI010000545.1:0-3256 GCA_964470215.1 uncultured Planctomycetota bacterium | reverse complement strand
TGGACGTCGAGGGCCCTATCCGCTCGCTGAGGGCCGTCTCCTGGGATGGCGGCTCCATCGAGGCCGATTGGATTGGATACCTGAGAACCACCGGTGCCCGAAGGCCGGTTGAGGACAACGGGGATTTCTCCGCCGACATCACTCTGGGCGGCAACAATGCTCCACGGGGCAGAACTCTCTCCAGCGCCTCGATTGCCGGGTCTCTGACCGGCGGGACCTGGGACATCAAGAACGGTGATGTCGGTTCCGTGACCTTCGGAGCCTCGGTCCAAGACTGGGAGCTGACTGTCGCGGGAAACCTCACCAGGCTCTACTCCCGAGTCCTCCTCTCGGGCACCATCGAGGCCAACTCCATAACCACGCTCTACGCTCGCCAGAACATGGAGAATGCTCACGTCACCCTCAACCAGCCACCTGCCCCACGTATCTATGCGGCCAGGACGATCGTGGTCGGGCGCTGGCTCGCGGATTCAACGCTTATCGCTGCCGGGAACATCCGCTCGGTGCGCATCGGCGCCTCGCGCCACTCGGTGCTTTTCGCCGGCGTGAGCGCGACCCGCGACGATGATGGCACTGGTGGCGTCCCCGATGGCGTCCTGGACCTGCCTGACCCGGCGACCGACCTGGCCCTGGACCCGGCGGCGAGAGCGAGGATTGATAGCCTCAGGGTCGTGGGCATCCGTGGCGAGGTGGACTGCGTGATAAACAGCAACGTGGCGGCGGCCGAGTTCGGCTACATCTACACCTTCAACTCCAGGGACGAGAACGATGGGGTGCGCTTCGGCATAGCCGCCGACTATATCCGCCGCTACGTCTGGGTCGACGAGGGCGAGCGCGAGAGTTTCTCGAACCTCGGCGACCCGGACGACACTCTCATCTACGACGACTGCTGGGTCTGGCTCGTGTGAGCCGAAGGCGAAAACCCTAACCCCCGACGGGACCGGCGGCGGGCACCTTTCCAATCGGGAACTCGATGTCCAAGCGCTGCGCAAGGGGGCCAGCGCAGCCATTGCCGACGAGAGGGCCGAGCAGCTCTACGCCAAGGCGGTCGCGCTCTACAAGAACCAAGACCTCTTCGCGCTCAAGTCCATCATCGAAAGCCCCCGCGCCGAGTGTCCACACAGCCACCCCGTCACCGACCCCAATCGCAGCCCCTCGCTTGTCGATATGGCCGAGGCCACAGCGAATCGGGGAAAGCTCATCACCATTCGCCAAGATGGAACAGCCGACTTCAGGAGCGTCCAGGATGCCATAGGGGCCCGCGCCGCCCTGGAGCGTGGTCGAAATCCAGGACAACCGCACATACAACGAATACATCACGATCCTGAAGGAAAAACAGGGGCTGACCCTCCGCGGCAAGGATGGCCTCTGGCCATCATAGCCCCACCAGGCGGATGAGGGTAAGCCGAAGACTCGTATTCGTTCAGGCCGAGCAAGCCAGAATCCCCCGCCTCGTAATGGCACGCAACGACCGAACCGTTGCCCACGTCGCCCCGGGCGTGAAAGCCTTCACACTCAGCGACTGCGGCGACATCGGCCGCCGCTACACCCCGCGAATGCTTCGCATGGTCAAACTCGCGTTCGAACCCCGCAAGAAGGGCGTCATCAACTTCTGACCCGGCCCCTCTCCCCGCCACCCAACCGTTACTTGACCCGGACGGTGGATGTTGCTAGATTGGCGGCCCGTTCCCTGGACGAGAGGAGATTTCAATGGCAAAGATCAAGTTTGGCCCCGTCGTCGAGAGCGTCGTCACGCGCAAGGAGTTCCCCGTCAGCAAGGCGCGCAGAATCCTCAACAAAGAAACCATCGCCGTCATCGGCTACGGAGTCCAGGGTCCCGCCCAGGCACTCAACCTCCGCGACAACGGCATCAAGAACGTCATCATCGGCCAGTCCAAGAAGTTCAAGAAGGACTGGGACCGCGCCGCCGCCGACGGCTGGAAGCCCGGGGTGGACCTCTTCGACATCGAAGAAGCCGCCGAGCGAGGCACCATCGTCAAGTTCCTCGTCAGCGACGCCGCGATGCCCAAGCTCTGGCCAATCATCAAGCCCCACCTTCACGAAGGCGACGCCCTCTACTTCAGCCACGGCTTCGCCATCACCTACAAGAAACTCACCGGAGTCATCCCGCCCAAGAACATCGACGTCATCCTCGTCGCTCCCAAGGGCTCCGGCACCAGCGTCCGCCGCAACTTCCTCAGCGGAGCCGGCATCAACTCCAGTTACGCCGTCGAACAGGACTACACCGGCCGCGCCACCGAGCGTTGCCTGGCCCTCGGCATCGCCATCGGCTCCGGCTACCTCTTCCCCACCACGTTCAAACACGAGGTCTACAGCGACCTGACCGGCGAGCGCGGCATCCTGATGGGCGCCCTGGCCGGAGTGATGGAAGCCCAGTACGAGGAACTCCGCCGAAGAGGCCACACCCCATCCGAAGCCTTCAACGAAACCGTCGAGGAACTCACCCAGAGCCTCATCCGCCTCGTGGACGAGAACGGCATGGAATGGATGTTCGCCAACTGCTCGTCCACGGCCCAGCGGGGCGCGCTCGACTGGGCGCCGAGGTTCAAGAAAGCCGTCAAGCCCCTCTTCCGCGAACTCTACCGACGGGTCAAGGACGGCACGGAGACCAAGCGCGTCATCACCTCCCTTGGCCGGCCCGACTACCAGAAGAAACTCCACAAGGAACTCACCGAGTTGGGGAACAAGGAAATCTGGCAGGTCGGCCGTGTCGTCCGTTCCCTGAGGCCGAAGGAGCCAGCCAAGAAAGGCGCGGCCAAAGCCCGCGGCACCAAAGGCCGCGAGGTCTGAGGCCACCTCGCCCGAGCCGCCTAACCCCAGACCAGACCCATAGCGCGCCGGCAGACCGGCCTAGGCGCCATATATCCCGCGCGCGGCCCCTCACTCTTCCCGCCGGACCTTGACGCCCCCGCCGCCCGAGCCTATGATGAAAGCATAGTTAGAGGCGTGCTTTCCAGGTTCGGGCTGCGGAGTGGGTGAGAGGAACGGCGGATGACGCTGACCAACGCAGACGAGGATTACCTGAAGCAAACGCTAAAGCGCCTTTCGGACCGGCCGCTGGAGCCCGGCGACCCACTGTATGTGCCGATCTACGACCAGCCTGGGGTCGAGGACCCGATGGCGAAGGTCGCGCTACTGATCGAAACCGCCGAGGTGGAAAGCATTCAACTCTTCTCCGGCTTCAAGGGTTCCGGGAAGACGACTGAGCTTTTCCGCCTCAGAAGCATGCTGGAGG
>CAYYCI010000544.1:0-3260 GCA_964470215.1 uncultured Planctomycetota bacterium | reverse complement strand
GGCGTCGAGGTAGAAACCGTGTCCGAGGAACCGATAGCGCAGGCAGATCGCAGGCACTGGAATCAGCAGGAACCAGCGATGCCCCACGCGCGGACTGGCTAGCCGGGCACATTCCGAAGCCCACCAGTGTGCATCGTCCTCGTCGCCACAGGCGCCCCGCCTGCGGTACTGCTCCTTGAGCCACGCATACTACCTGGTAGCCTCGGTGAAATCGCCTTTCCCACGGGGCAACAGGACGGGGTGATCTTTCCTCGGCTCCAGATCGTCGAAATCGCACCATAGTTTCCCTTGAACGAGCGTTCCCTCGAAATCCACCCGATAGATCGCCCGTCCGCTCGGCTCCCACTCTTCCAGCAACCTTTCCGCATCCTTGATTTCGCGCAATTTGGACCGGCTCGCACCGCCCCATCGCCGTGAGCGGGGCGTCTCATCGCGGGCCGAGACGGCCCGCCTACAGCGCTCCACGAATGACACGCAAGTATCAGTGTCCATCCGCGTTCATCTGCGGTTGCGAAGCCAAGTCGTCGTCGCACAGGCTCGAGAGCATGAGACCATGAAGGAAACCCGCGCGCTCCATCCCGGGTTTCCTCAGAGATGTACCACCGGCCCCTTGCTCACTTGCTCTCTTTGGCGATCTCCTTGTCGGAGAAGAGGCCGTAGATGACCTTCAGGCCATCGAGGAGGCCGCCGTAGTGTTGGCCGCTGCGTTGGTCGTCGAGTATCGGGCTGCCGGCGTCCACGCCCACCTGGAGGTTGTCGTGGGGGTCGGCGCCCAGGAGGCCCGGGGCCTTCGCCCTGGCGACCTGGCGGCCGTTGACGAAAAGGGCCATCCTGCCGCCCTTGTCCAGCCGCCCGGCGATGTGGCTCCAGCCTTCGGGGAGTTTGTCTCTGGCCATGGCAGTGGTGAGTTTGCTGTTGACGCGGGTGGAGAACGCGGGCTTGCCGCTGACGAGATGGAGGCAGTATCCCCAGAGGTTGCCGCCGTGGGCGAGGATGATGCCGTCGGGCTTCGAGGGCTTCACCCATGCCATGACGGTCACGGGGGTCGAGTGGGGTGCGGGACAGGCGTCGCGTGGGAGGTCGAGGACGCTGGACTTGCCGTCGAAGAGCGCGGCCTTGCCTATCCTGCCCTGGGCGGTCTTGACGGCGGTGGCCTTGAGTTTGCGTTTCGCCGGGCTCGAGTCGGCAAAGGGGCGCTTGCCGTCGAAGTCGAGCACGAGTTGGGGGCCGGTGACCGGCTTCTCGGCCGCGGGCAGCCCGCGCAGGTCGCTGTCCTCGGGCACGGCTAGTTCTTTCCGAAGACGATCAAGTTCGGCCTTGAGTTTCTCGACCACCGGGGCATAGGCGGGGTCGGAATAGACGTTGCGGAGTTCGTTGGGGTCTTTCTCGAGGTCGAAGAGTTCCCATTCGCCGATTCGGTAGTAGTGGATCAGTTTGTAGCGGGTCGTGCGGACGCCGTAGTGGCGTCGGACGCTGTGTGCTCCTGGGAATTCGTAGTAGTGGTAGTAGAACGAGGTCCGCCAGTCGGCGGGGGGCCTGCCCTCGAGGATGGGCCTGAGGCTGCGGCCGTGCATGTCCTTCGGCACGGGGAGGCCCGCCAGGTCGAGGAACGTAGGGGCGAAGTCCACGTTGAGCACCAGGTGCTTGTCCTCGCTGCCCGGCTTTACCGCCTCGGGCCAGCGGACGAGGAACGGGATGCGGATGGACTCTTCGTACATGAACCGCTTGTCGAACCAACCGTGGTCGCCGAGGAAGAAGCCGTTGTCGGTCGTGTAGATCACCACGGTGTTCTTGGCCAGGCCGCTCTTGTCGAGGAACTCGAGAATCCGCCCGACCCCGTCATCCACCGACTGGATGCATGCGAGGTAGTCCTGCATGTAGCGGTTGTAGCGCCAGAGTTTTTCTTCCTCGGGGCCGAGGCCCTCGGGGATGGGCATCTTGAGGTCGGCGCGGGTCAGGTGTTTGGCCACGGTCATGGCCTGGCTGTGGGCGGGGCTGGCGCGGGTGGACCAGTCGTCGTCGAGGGTCGCTGGTGGCGGGAACTTCCTCTTGCGGAAAGTCTCGGCGTACCTCGGGTGAGGCTGCCAGTTGCGGTGGGGCGCCTTGTGGTGGCACAGGAGGCAGAAGGGCTTCGAGCCATCGCGGCCCTTCTTCAGCCACTCGATGGCCAGGTCCGTGATGATGTCGGTCGTGTAGCCATTGAGCCTCTTGCGCTCGCCCATCTCGATGAAGACGGGATTGAAATAAGCGCCCTGGCCCGGCAGGACGTTCCAGTAGTCGAAGCCAGTGGGGTCGGAGCGCAGGTGCCACTTCCCGATGATCGCCGTTTGATAGCCGGCTTGCTGGAGCAACTTGGGGAAGGTCTGTTGGGAGCCGTCGAAGGTTTGGCCATTGCGGGTGATGCCGTTGGCGTGGCTGTACTTGCCGGTGAGGAGCGTCGCGCGGCTCGGCCCGCAGAGGGAGTTTGTGACGAAGCAGTTCCGGAAGAGCATCCCCTCGCGGGCGATGCGGTCGAGGTTTGGCGTCTGGTTGAGGCGGCTGCCGTAGCAACTGAGGGCGTGGGCCGCGTGGTCGTCGGTCATTATGAAGAGGATGTTCGGCCTTTGCTGGGCGGCGAATGCCGCGCGGGTTAGAGCCCGGCCGAGCGCCAGGGCGCCGAATCCACCGAGAGCCTCGCGTCGAGTCATTCCCATGGTTTGCCTCCTTCAGCGGTCAATATATCAAACGCCCGCGTCTGGGCAAACCTCGCCGCATGGAAGTTTGCACGCCCCGTGTGGCGGGGGCGATCCACGAAGGACACGAAGGCCGCGAAGAGGCACAGTTTGCCTGAGGCAGCCGCCCATTAGTGTTCGGCTGCGGTTTGTGAAATCCTGATGATGTAGGCGGGGCGTCTCGCCCCGCGTCCGCCACAGGCTGGAAAGCCTGTGCCACCATGTCCAAGTGTTGTAGGCGGGGCGTCTCGCCCCGCGTCGAGCGCGTCTCACCACAGAGACACCGAGGACACAGAGCGGGCGCGGAGAGTTATGAACCGCAGCGACGCGGAGAATGCGGAGGGGAGGATCGTCCGGTCCCCGGAATGAGGCGGCGGGTTATTGACAGCCGGCCTTTTGCCCTGGGTATCGTTTATCCGTGTTCATCGGTGTTTATCGGCGGCAAGAGGGTCTTGCGTTCATCTGTGGTTTCAAAAGACACAGGCTGGAAAGCCTGTGCCACCATGTCCAAGTGTTGTAGGCGGGGCGTCTCGCCCCGCGTCGAGCGCG
>CAYYCI010000543.1:0-3271 GCA_964470215.1 uncultured Planctomycetota bacterium | reverse complement strand
GGTCCGCAGGGCGGGCCGTAGATACTCTGGCGATAGGCGCTGCCCCATCGGGCGATAAGACCGTCGGCCGGGAACCCGGCCTCGTGTCCCGCCCAGAAACCCCGGGCCGAGACCAGCGAGCGGGCCGCCTCGAGGATCGAGGCCCGCAGGGCGTCGTCGGGAGCGCGGCGGCAATAGTCCTCCAGGGCCGAAAGCGCGAGCGAGGCTCCGACGGCGGTGTCGGCGTGGGCGCCGTGGCCCAGGCGCCGCTGGGCCTCCAGGAGCCGGCCAGCATAGACCCTCCGAGCCGTCTCGAAGATGGCGGCCTTTTCCTTCGAGCGTGCCCTGGCAACATCGGCGGCGAAGCCCAGGTTGACCACGGCCAGAGCCGCGGCCTGGGGATCGAGGGTCGGGTCGTCGGCGTGGCGCAGGGCGAACCGCGCGTTGCTCATCGCCGCCTCGAGCAGAGTCCGGTCGCCAGTCAAGAGGTATGTCAGCCACACTCCCGCGAACCAGCTGGCCCTGGCGCCCAGGCCGGGGCTGTGGAAGGCGGTCGGACCGAGGTCTGGGTCCTGCGGCGCCCCGAGCCATCGCTCCGAGAGCCCGCCCCCGCCGTGGAAAGTGCACACGTCGGCCATGTGGCGGGCGGCCGCCCACGCCGCGCCTAGCAGGGTCGGCTTGCCACGCCGGAGGAACTCGCGCGCAATCGCAAAAGCCGGGTCGAAGCGATGACACAGGAACTCGCCTCGCGGGTCGTAGAGGACGGCCCTGGCGCCTTTCGGGGGCTGCGGCTCGAGCGGCCTCGCAAGCCTGAGCGTCCCCGACTCGGGGGCCGAGCCGACCACCAGCGGCCGGGTGCAAAGGCTCTTGCCCGCCAGTGGCCCGGAAACGAAGGCGAGGGCCATGCCCCGTAGGCCGCGGCGGTCGAGCAGGTCGGGCGAGGATATGGTCGGGCCGGCGACCTTCCCCACCGCGAACTCCTCGACTCGGAGGTCCTTGGTGCCGAAGTCGCCGTAGCGCCAGACCCCATAGGAGCCGGTCGCCTCGCGCCCGGCCAACAACTTTGCGAAATCGCCTGGGAAAAGAAGGTCGTAGTCGGTCTCGCCGAGCGGCGCGAAGTCCACAACCCCACTGACGGCGACCCAGCGCCCGTCGCAGGAAAGCGCACCTGGCGGGACGACCCGGGCGACGACCACCCCGTCGAACTCCGCCGAGGCATCGGGCAGGAACGGTCGGCGGCGCGAAAAGAACTCGATGCGCAGGTCGTGGGTCCTCGCTCGCCCCGTCAGGAATCCCTCGCACGGGCCACACTCGCGTGGGAAGAGGCCGACCTCCACGCGCCCGTCGCCGGAGAGCCGGAGGGTCTTCGGGTTGTTGGCGGCCATCCGCCGCAGGCACACCACAATTCCGCCGTTCTCGGCCCACAGCCCCGCCGCGCCCGCCGCGGCACGGCCCACGGCCGTCTCCTTGCCATTCTCGACGACGGCGTAGCGGGCGAGGCGCATGAGCGGGGAAGGGAACTGGACGAGGGAGGCGCTCTGGGCGGTGCGCTCGAAGGTGCCACGATGACTGCGCGCGTGGCCCCGCTCGGCACCCAGTGCCCAGCGAATCGGCCCCCTCAGCCTCAGGCTCAGCCGAAGGCTCAGATCGCTGAGCAGGAGCGGGAAGGCATCGAGGCCGCGCGAGAGCGGGTTCTCGCCGCGGTTGACCACGGTCAGCGACAGCCCCACGGCGGCCTTTCCCGCGTAGAAGTGAAGCCTGGCCACGTAGTCGAGCAAGTGGGAGCCGGCTGAGGCGCACTTGCCTTCGACGCGGACGACGGTCCGCAGCGGCCCCCTGGTCTCGACGGTCAGTTCAGCTGGGCCGTGTGCCGAGAAGTAGCGCCTCGGCTTGACAGCGGCCCGGGGATAGACGACCCGGGCCGGCTCATTGGGCGCGGTGTCCAGGCGCAAGAACACTCCTCGGCACCACCCCGCACCCGTCGCCGGCCGCTCGCCTGCGGGGTCGAACGAGGCGCCGACCACCCGCGCGGGCAGTTCCTTGCCCGTCGTCGCGCTCAGCACCCGAAAGCCCCGCTCGCGCAGCCATCGCGGACTGACCGGCCTGCGGCCCAGGAACACGCGCTCCCGCGGCCCCAGTTCCACGAAGGTGGTCTTGCCAGAGAAGGTCACGGAGGCCTTCTCCTCGGTGGCCTCGGCCACAAGCCCATCATCGGGGCGAGCCACCAGGAGTGGCTCCCGGCTGTCGGCCAGCCGCACCCGCTCGAAGAGACGGAACCCCCGCCTGGAAATCACGAACGTCGCGGCGCCCGTCGAGACCGTGACCCGGTCCGGTCCTTCGTCCACGACCACCGGCGCAGGGTGGCGAGCCTGGCGGGGCGGGCCGCCATGCTCCAGCCACAGCGACCTCATCCCCCGCCGAGGCACCGAGGCCTGGAAATCGAGCAACGTCCACTGGGGCGAGCCATCCGGCCAACGGCTCAGGACCTCGACCTGAAGGGGGAGTTCGCGGCCGCCCTCGTCGAGCAGACGGAGATTGTCAGGGGAGCGCAGCAGACCCTTCGGCCAGGGAACACTGGTCGTGACCGGCGCCTGGTCGAGCTCGATGTCCGCGCTGTGGACGACCTGGAGGCCAAGTCTGTTGGGGGGAGCGGGAGCCGCGGCACCGGGGAGCGCGCTCGCGGCCAGCAGCGTCAGCGCTAGCAATTTCATCGCGTGGCCCCCGCGGTGCACAGCGAGTTCATTCGGCCAGGCGCAGGGCCATCGCCCCTAGCGCCGCGCCACCGACGACCTCGAGCGAGACCGCACCGGCCCCCAGCCGGGTATCGCGGGCCGTCGCCGCCGTGGCGCCGTCAATCTCCACCGCCAGGTCCGGCCCCAGCGCGCTCACTCGCACATCATACCATCGCCCACCCCGCCAGTCCAAGCGCTCGGCGCGCGCGAGCTCTTCCTGGTCGCCGGCTCGCGAGCCGAGGAAGAGGAGGCGACATCGAGGCGGCCGGCCCCCGATGGCCGCGACGTAGCGTCGGTTGCGCTCCGTGGCGCGGAAGACCACCCGCAGGAGCGTCACCGGCGATGCGGGACGGGCCTTCAGGCGCAACTCGAAGTCGCCAGGACGCGCCTTACGCAAGACGAGAGTCCCCGCGCCAGGGGTCGTCGCTGCCCCGTCGGTCACGGCCCATACCCCGGCTGGGTCTTGCCAGTGGGTGAGGGCTGTGCCATTGAAGAGCGGCTGCCACGGGGCCGAGGCGAGGAGGGCCTGGCGGCGCATCGCGGCCTTGAGCCTGGCGAGT
>CAYYCI010000542.1:0-3272 GCA_964470215.1 uncultured Planctomycetota bacterium | reverse complement strand
GAAGATGGGCAAGTTGGAGGTCGAGGACGGCTTCGTGGCATTCCGCCTCGAGCCGAAGAAAGGGGATGGCGAGACGGTCGGTTGGGTCGCATACCTCCAGCGGGGGGAATGGGGCTGGGTTGGGGGGCGGCTGTTCGCGGAAAAGGTCAGTTTCGACCCGAAGGCCCCGCGCTACGAGTTCACCGTCCACGCCCGCGACCTCAAACTCAGCAAACTCCTGGCCCTCATCCCCGGCGACCGCGCGGCTGGGGTGGGGGCTGTCAGCGGCCAGGTCCCCATCGCCATCGAGGGATGGCCGAACATCCAGTTCGGCAACGGCTCGTTCCGCACGACCCCGGGCCAGAGGGGCTGGATTCAGATCAAGGACACGAAGCCGCTCGAGCAGGCGATAGCCCAGGTTGCGAGGGCGAGCGTGCCCAGGGGGCTCTCGGACCAGGTGAAGACGAAGGTCGAAGAGGACATTCGCTCCAGGATCCTGGAAGCGCTTCACGATTTTGAATACGACGAACTCCGGCTCGACTTTATAAATAGAGAAGGCAAGTTCGTGGCCCGCGCCTTCATGAGGGGGCGGGGCCGCTTCGGCCACAAGCAGGAGTTCGGTGGCGTGACGCTCAACTTCCCTGGCCTTGACGCCTTCCTGCGCGACGCTATACTCGTCAGCAGGGAGTTCTTTAGCCGCTGAGGCCACCGGCGTAGGAGAGAGGAAAATGAGAGTGATATTAATGGCGGCCGTGCTGGCGCTCACGCTCCTCGGCGCCTGCACCCGCCACACCGTCAAACTCGAGCCGATCAGGATCGAACCCATCCACATCACCATGGACATCAATATCAAGATTGACCGCGAGTTGGATCAGTTCTTCGACTTCGAGGAGGAAGCGGCCCCACAACCCGAGAAGGGAGAGAAGAAATGAATCGCCGGACCTTTTTCACAGTCGGCGCGTTGATGTTGCTCGGCGCCGCAGCCGCACAGGCGGTTGACTTCGCCAAACTCAAGGAGCGGTTCAAGCAGCGATATCCCAAACTCCTGAAGGCCAAGGACGCCGGGAAGATCGGCGAGACGTTCCAGGGCTACGTCGAGGCCGTCAAGCCCGAATACCTCCAGGATGCCGACCTGAAGAAACTCCTCGACGATGAGAACGCCGACCGCAAGACCCTCTACAAGGCAATCGCCGACAAGGAAGGCGTCCCTCCCGAGAAGGTCGCCGAGCGCAACGCCGTCCGAAACTTCAAGAGGGCCAAACCAGGCCACTACCTGAAGAACAAGGACGGCGAGTGGGTCAAGAAGCAGTAGGCCACGTTCCACACGGCAATCTCCAGCGGCGTGGCCTCCTCGGTGTCCTTCCCCATCCAGCGCGCCGCGCCCTACAGCCGATGGCAGCGCTGCTGCGTCGCGCGCATCCGCCACTCGAGCGGCCGGGTGGTCTACGAGGCGATGCCGTTGGCGAACGCCGCTAAGCAACGCCCCCGGGCCGCATCGGGGGGACCAAGCGCCCATTCGTCTCGAAGGACGGACGAGGCCGACCTAGGGTCGCCACTGCGCGAACGGGCTGCCGGCCGCCACGAAGCGGACCGGCACCTCGGTGACGAAGGAAGCAAGCCAGCGGGCGAGGTGTGCCATCCCGGCCTCCTCGCTTGCCGCGTGGCCGAGGAGCACGAGGGCCTTTCTCTTCCCCGTTGCAACGGCGTCCCGGACGTACTCCACGGTCTCCCACTCGCGGCTCTCGCCCGCAAGGAGGACCTCGACGTCGCTGCGCTGGAGGAGTTGCAACTGAAGCCGCGACGGGGCGGCTCCGGGGATGAGGGCAACCCGCGAGACAGCCATCCCGGGGTCGCCCACAATCCGGGGCGCGTGGCTCCTCAGGACGCTCGCGGCCTTGCTCGCCAACTCCCAGGGCGTCGGGGTCGCCCGCCTTGAATGTGTCAACGGTCTCCTCGTTCCATTCACAACCGACGTTCTCCTTGATCCGCTCGACGATCTGCCCGGCGGTCACCATTTTGGGCCTCCTTTCCTATGGGTGCGGACAGGGTGTCTTCGCCGTTGCCTCTTTAGCGTGGAATGCCCGACGGGTCAACCGCGCGTCCCGCTCCGGGGGCTTTTGACCAACCACGTGGTTGTTTGGAGTCGCGCGCGGTGGTACAATGCGGACGTGGCACCGAGAGGAGAAAAACGATGGTGAAACGCTCTAACCTGGCTCTTCTGGCGGCTCTTGGCCTCGCGGCGGGACTTTCGGCTTGTCGTCGCGACGTCGAGGCCGAAACCCACCGCCCCGTCGAGAACCTCACCCACGTGGCGAGCGTGGCCGAGTTCGACAAGTTCGTGGCCTCGACCCCGACGCCCATTCTCGTTGACCTCTACGCCGACTGGTGCCCGCCTTGCCGGAGGCTGGCGCCGGTGCTCGAGCGCCTCGCCCCGCGCTACAAGGGCAAGGTGGCGTTCGTGAAAGTCAACGTGGGCAAGGTTCCCGCGTTGGCCAGGCGGTTCGGTGTTCGGGCCATCCCGACGCTCCTCTTCCTCAAGAAGGGCCGGGAGGCCAACCGCATCGTGGGCGCGCCCCCCGAGGCGAAACTCCGCTCGGCGCTCGACTCTCTGGCTCGCTAGCCCCGCGGAGTGTCGCGATGGCCACTGCCCCCGACCCATTCACCCTCGTCGTTTTTGGGGCTTCCGGGCACCTCGCGCGCAACAAACTCATCCCGGCGGTCTTCCGGCTCTTCGAGCAGGGGTTGCTGCCGCCGGAGTTCAGGGTCGTGGGCCTGGCCCGCAGCGCGATGGGCGACGCGGCCTTCCGCGCGGCGCTGCGACAACCCGACGAGCGCTGGGAGGCATTCGCCCAGAGGCTCCACTACTTGCGCGGCGACTACTCCGACCCTTCGGCCTACCGCGAACTTGCCCGCCGCATTGCAGGCAACTGCCTTTTCTACCTGGCGACCCCGCCTGGGGTGTTCGGGGACGTCATCGGCCAATTGGCCGGCTCCGGTCTTGCGAGCCGGCCGAACCACTGGTCGCGGGTCGTGGTCGAGAAGCCGTTCGGCCGCGACCTCGCCTCGGCTCGCCGTCTCAACGCCGCGCTGCGACGCGCGTTCCCCGAGGAGGCCATCTTCCGCATTGACCACTACATGGGCAAGGAGACTGTCCAGAACATCCTTGTCCTGCGCTTCGCCAACGCGATCTTCGAGCCCCTCTGGAATCGAAACCACGTGGACCACGTCCAGATCACCGTCGCAGAGACCGCCGGGGTCGAGGGCCGCGGCTCCTACTACGACCAGGCGGGCGC
>CAYYCI010000541.1:0-3290 GCA_964470215.1 uncultured Planctomycetota bacterium | reverse complement strand
GTGCCCAAGACCATCCCGCGGTCGCCCGGCCACCAGCGCAACTTCCTCGACAGCATAAAGACCCGTCGCCCCACCGAGAGCAACCTGCCCTACGTCTTCCGCATGACCGCGCCCATGTTCTTCGGCAGGATTTCGCTCCTGGTGGGCCGGAGCCTGCGCTGGGACGCCGCCAAGGAAGAATTCACCGGCGACGAGGAAGCCACCCGCCTGCTCGGCCGCGTCCATCGCGAGCCGTGGACCATGCCGGTCTAGCCCAGGGGGCACGAAGGGCGACCGCTATCCAAGCCGGGCATTCGCCGGGTGTGGGCTCTCTCGCTGGCGGTTCCCGAAAGCCCCGCAAGGGGCAACTGAGAGTAGCCACGGGCGCAAGCCCGTGGGGTGGCGGATGGCCTTTTCCGTGCAGAGCCCGAAAGGGCGACTGAGACTTCCAGTTTCTCCGCTCCGCGGCTTTCAATCGCCCACGGGGGCTCTAGGGGAACTGAGCATCCTTTCCACGGGCTGCCGCCCGTGGCTATGGTCAATCGCCGCTGCGCGGCTCGGTCGGCGCCTTGACGCGCGTGGGCGTTTGCGATAATATCTGCCCTGAAACCTGGATTTCCGCAAGATAATCGCCAGAGCAGGGGATGC
Source organism: uncultured Planctomycetota bacterium (assembly GCA_964470215.1). Lineage (GTDB taxonomy): Bacteria > Planctomycetota > PUPC01 > DSUN01 > DSUN01 > CAYYCI01. The sequence goes on along the minus strand of CAYYCI010000541.1, from coordinate 2,663 downwards.
GAGATGGGACGATATAATTTCGCGCTCATTGGCTGCGGCATGGTCGGCCAACACCACATCACCGCCATCAAGGGGGTCCGAGGGGCGCGCCTGGTGGCCATCTGCGACGTGGTCGAGCAGAACGCCCGACGCTTCGCCGAACAAAACGCAGTCCCCTGGTACACCGACTACCACGAGATGTTCCAAGCCCATCCCGAGATCGACGTCGTGAACATTTGCACCCCTTCCGGCCTTCACCTCGAACCCGCCCTCGCGGCCATCGAGGCGGGCAAACACTGCATCGTGGAAAAACCCCTCGAGATCACCCTCGACCGCTGCGACCGGCTCATCGCCGCGGCCGAGAAGGCCGGGGTGCAACTGGCCACGATCTTCCCCTCGCGCTTCGGCGCCGCAGCAAAGGAACTCAAGAGGGCAGTTGACCACGGGCGCTTCGGCAGACTCACCGTCGGCGACGCATACGTCCGGTGGTGGCGCACCCAGGACTACTACGACAGCGGCGGCTGGCGCGGAACCTGGAGACTCGACGGCGGCGGGGCACTCATGAACCAATCCATCCACTCCGTGGACCTCATCCAGTGGTACATGGGACCGGCCCGTGCGGTAACCGCCATCACCGGCTGCATCGCCCACGAGCGCATCGAGGTCGAGGACGCCGCCATCGTGGCGGTCGAGTGGGCGAACGGCGCCCTCGGGGTCATCCAGGGCACCACCGCCGCCTGGCCGGGCTTCAGCAAGCGCATCGCGGTCTCGGGCGACGGCGGCAGCGCGATCATCGAGGAGGACGCCATCGTCTTCTGGCAGTTCAAGCGCGAGCGCGCACGCGACGAGCGCATCCGCCGCGGCGAGATCGGCAGCGAGGCACACGGCACCGGAGCCGCCGACCCCATGGCCTTCAGCCCCGAAAACCACCGCCGGCAAATCGCCGACTTCTGCAAAGCCCTCGACCGCGGCACCAAACCACTGGTGGACGGCCACGAGGGCAGGAAGGCCGTCGAGATAATCCTCGCCGCATACAAGTCCGCCGAGACCGGCAAGCGGGTCGAACTCCCCCTCGACCCGTCCTATCGCCCCGGGCGAAAACGCAGGAAGGGATGAGCGATGTTCAAGCAAGCCGTCTTCACCGACGAGGTCTCCCAGGACCTCGAGCGCGTCATCGCCGTCTGCAAGGAGTTCGCCCTCGACGGCGTCGAGCTCCGCAGCATCTGGGGACACAAGGCGCCCCAGGACATCCCCGACGCCGACGTCCGCCGCATGAAGACCATGCTCGACGATGCCGGCCTGGCCGTCTGTTGCATCGCCTCGCCGTTCTTCAAGTGCGACATCGCCTCCCCCACCGAGATCGCCCAGCACCACGACATCCTGCGCCGCTGCGGCGAGATCGCCCACGTCTTCGGGATCAACCTCGTTCGCGGCTTCACCTTCTGGCGCGAAGGCCCCTACGAGAAGGCCCGAATCCTCGACCTCTATCAGCCGGTGGTGAAGATTTGCGAGGAAGAGGACATCGTGATCGGCATCGAGAACGAGGCCTCGACATTCATAGGCACTGGCCACCGCCTGGCCGACTTCCTCGCCGACCTCGACTCCCCCCGCGTCGGGGCCATCTGGGACGCCTGCAACGTCCTCTACGATGCCGACGAGCGCGAAGTCCCCTACCCCGACGGCTACGAGGCCATCAAGCCCCGCATCGTCCACATCCACATCAAGGACACCAAGCCCAACGAGCGCGGCGAACAGGAATGTTGCGCCGTGGGCGAAGGCGACATTGACTACGAAGGCCAGTATCGCGCCCTCTTCCAGGATGGCTACGAGGGCTGGACATCGCTCGAGACCCACTGGCGCCCCGTCGCCCTGACCAAGGAGCAGGTGGACAAGCCAGGCGGAGCCGATTATTCGACTGGCGCCGAGGAAGCCAGCCGCATCTGCCTACAGAACATCCGCAAGATAATCGAAAAAGTCCGCCCCGCCTGACCACCGCCCCACGAACCCGGCGGCCCCTTGTTCGTAGTTCCGCCTTCAGGCGGCTCCTTGTTTGTAGTCCCGCCTTCAGGCGGTTCCTTGTTTGTAGTCACGCCTTCAGGCGGCTCTTGGCGCGCTAAAAAGAAAAAACCGCCTGAAGGCGGAACTACAAACGCGGAAGACCACTACATGCCCGGCTCGTCCCAGCCCTTCCCGAAATCCAGCAACGGATAGGCCCGCCAGATGCGAGCCGCCTCCGCGCGCCCGACCTCTGCGAGGAACCGCCGCGCACTCGAAAACGGCCACTCCTCCCACCTCTCGACATAGCCGTGGCGAACCGGGTTGTGGTGGACGTAGTTCATCGCTGCCCAGAAATGGCCTTCGGAACGTAGCAGGCGGTCCGAGCACCTGTGCCACACCCGGCGACCACGAGCGCCATCCTGTCCGTTCCACTCGAACGACGTCCTTCCATGGAACTTGCCGATGGCTGCCACAACAGCCTTCACGCTCCGCACTTCCACAATCAGGTGATAGTGATTCGGCAGGATGCACCAGGCGTGAACCGCCACAGAGACTGGCTCAACCGCCTCCAGGAGGCCACGCTCGCACTTTGCCATGCGTGCCGGGCTGGCCCCGATGAACGGGGCGTGCCCGTAGCAGGCGGCCGACAGGTGGTAGGCGCCTTCCACGTCGAAGGCGTGGGGCGG
>CAYYCI010000540.1:0-3323 GCA_964470215.1 uncultured Planctomycetota bacterium | reverse complement strand
TCGGCACCCCGAGGTCTTTGCGCACGTCGCGGATGAAGTTGGCCATGTTCTTCTCGTATTCGGCCACTGCTGGTGCGCTACAGCCATCGTTCCAGCCCTGGTGCCAGCCGAAGCCCGCTATCTCGTAGCCGCCGCCGTCGTAGTCGGGGAAGAGTTCCTTCAGGTTGGCGAGCACCTCTCGGACGAGCTCGAGCATCTTCTTGTAGTACGGCCCGACCTGGCCGCCGGAGCTGGGCGGGCGAAAGTCCTTCGCCAGACTCTTCCCGCCCCAGGCGGTCTTGATGAGGAGGATCTGATTGTCGAAGAAATCGCCCAGGACATGGCCGAACTGGAACTCCGGCCCGATCTTGTCCTTCCGCGCTCCATAGCCGACTGTCAGGGGGCCTCTCCGCCCCAGGTACCATATCCACACGTCGTGCCTGACTACCCAGTTGCCCTGGGGGTCCACGATGTGCTTGCAGAAGGCTGCGGTGGCGGGGTTCTTGACGAGCCACTCGAGGGTGCCCTTCCCGCCGTTCTTCTTGAGCATCGCGGCGTTCGGCTTGATGATGCCCTGTCCCTCCATGTTCGACTGGCCGGCGAGGATGAAGACCTTCACGGGGCTCTTGCCCGCCTGGCCAGCGAGCGCCGAGGCCAGCAAGCCCAGGCCGACTCCCAGCGCCAACAACCTCTTGCCCATTATCCTTCTCCGACGCTGTGGTTCCTTGGTCTCAGCGAGCGGTCCGCTGCATTATAGAGTTCGCTCAGTCTTTTTCCAACCCGCCTGCAATCCTCCCCAGGCGACCCTCGTTCGTTCCCGTCCCGGATTGATCCGTCCGGACGGGCAAGGTAGAATCGCTTGGCCGTGGCCCTCAGAGGCAACCGGAGCACGCCGATGAAAAGGTTCTTGGTGAGTTTGTGTTGCGCACCTGGGGCCTTGGTCGGTGTCGGATGCGCGGACGACTTCCCGCCGGTGAGGAATTTCGGGCCGTTCTGCCGCTTCGCTGGCGGGGACATCGTCAATGCCCCGCTCGTGCGGGGCTCGCCGGCCGACGGCGTCCTGCGCCCCGGCGACGTAGTGATGAGGGCAAATGGTCACGGCCTGGGCGCCGAGCCTTCGGTGGCGGAACTCGCCAAGCGGTTCGCAAAGGACAAGGAAAGCGCACCTACATCCAGGGTATCCTCAAAGCGATCAGGGACTGACAGGCCAGAGGAGAGATGAAGAAGACGACCGTGATGTTGCTCGCCGTCGCGGCGGTGTCGCTTCCGGCCGCGGCGGGGCGCGAATCGCTCAGTCTTGTCCCGTGGCCGAAGCGGGTGGAGCCGGGACGCGGCTTCCTGACCCTGACTGCTTCCTCCCGCATCGTCCCGCGGCAGCCCGCCTTGGCTCCATTGGCCAAGGTGCTCAGCGACGAACTTTACATGGCCACCGCCGTGCGTCTGTCGGTGGCTGATGGAGAGGACCGGGCGGGCGACGTGGTTCTGGGCCTCGAGCCGGCGCTGGGCGAGGAACGCTACGTGCTCACGGTGGCGGATCGCGTGGTCATTCGCGGGGGCGACTACCGCGCCGTGGCGTGGGGCACGGCCACGCTCCTTCAGGGCATCGGCCCCGGGCGCGAGCTCCGGCTTCCCAGGATGAAGATAGACGACAGACCCAACCTGCCCTACCGCGGCCTGTTGATTGACGTGGCGCGAAAGTGGCACCCGGTGGAGGCCCTTCGCCCGCTGGTCGAGATGTGTCGCCTCTACAAAATCAAGTTCATGCAACTGCATCTCAACGATCAGCAGTCGTTCACGTTTCCCTCGACGGCCTTTCCCCAGCTTCGTTCGTCCTACCGAGGGCAGCGGCGGACCTACACGCTCGAGGAGCTGCGCGGCCTGGTGCGCTACGCGGACGAGCGCGGGGTCACCCTGGTGCCCGAACTCGAGGGGCCAGGCCACCATTCCGGCGCCCTGCGCAAGTTGTGGGGGAGGACGGGCACATCGTGTCTCGACATGGCGAACGAGGCCACCTACCGGGGGCTGGAGAAACTCTTCGGAGAGGTCTGCGAGGTCTTCGCTTCTTCGCCCTACTTCCACATCGGCGCCGACGAGTGTTACCTGCGCGGCGTGGGCAAATCCTCCGAGGAAAAAGCGTTCATGGCCAGCCGCGGCATCGCCTCGCCCGGCGGCCTCTACAACTACTACATCGTCCGGGTGCACCAGATCGTCAAGGCTCACGGAAAACAGACCATCTGCTGGGAGGGCTTCCACCGCGACGGTGGCGGGGGCGTGAAGATTCCCAAGGACATCATCGTGATGGTCTTCGAGTCGCGCTACAATCCCGCCAACAACCTCGTCCGCCTCGGTTACCGGGTGATCAACGCCGCCTGGAAGCCCCTCTACGTGGTCAACAAGCGCAACTGGCCGGCTCAGTATATCTACGAGAGTTGGAACCCGTGGCTCTGGGAACACCACATCAATCGGCGCTGCCACATCCAGCTCGAGCGGACCGACCCCGTGCTCGGTGCTCAGATGTGTGCGTGGGAACAGCCCGCCGAGCGCGAACTCCCCAGCCTCCGCACACGCCTCCACGCCATGAGCGAGCGGCTCTGGAACCCCGACGCCGGCCGCACCTACGAGGACTTCGCCCGCAGAGCACAGGTCGCCGACAACCTGCTCGACCGCGTCCTCGGCATCGTCGAGGTCAAGGTCCAGGGCCTCCCGGGTGGCAGTCGCGGCGGTTTCTTCTATTTCTGGGACCCGATCACGGTCGAACTTTCCTGTCCGCCCATCGGCACGATCCACTACACGACCGACGGCAGCGAGCCGACCGCCGCCTCGCCGACCTACACCGGCCCGATCACCCTCACCGCCGCCCACACTCATCCCGAAAAGCTCTTCTTCAACCATCGCACGAAACGCTACGAGGCGCGGGGCGATGTCGTGAGGCTCAAGGCGCGCATATTCGACCGGGCCGGCAGGCCGCTCGGCGAGGTCACCACCGTCCGTCAGTTCTGGCACAAGCGTGCCGACGCGCCTTGACTGGGCCAACCGGCCGGGGAATAATGCGGACCGGCCATGAGCGAGGTCATCCGACAGATCGATGTCCTCATCCGGGCGCGCTACCCGATCATCTACGTGGTGACCTGGGAGGAGGACCGCGCGATGAACCTCCTGGTCGAGATCGCGCGGTCCCAGAACAAGAGCATCGCGGTCTGGAGCGCGACCGACGGCCTGAGGACGATCGAGGTCGCGACCGGCTTCCAAGAGGTCAAGGACAAGGGGACCAAGCCCCTCGAGCCCCTGAACGTCATCCTCCAGGATGCCCAGCCGTTCATCTACGTCCTGAAGGACTTCCACCC
>CAYYCI010000539.1:0-3332 GCA_964470215.1 uncultured Planctomycetota bacterium | reverse complement strand
TCACCACGTGGCTCGTGGCCGGGCCGATTCCCTTCCTGCGCGAGGCGGACCTCGAGAACGACTTCCTCGGCGGTGAGGGGCGGGTCCAGCCCTCCGCCGGCCAGGCCCTGCCTCGAGGCGACGGCCGCTGGCAGGTCGCCATCTTCCGCGGGAGCGTGCTCGACCTCTCGGACCGCTGCCCTCCCGGCGGCAACTCCGTCTTCTACCTCGCGGCAACCCTCCTCGCCCGAAAAGACCTCGATGCGTCCCTCGCGGTGACCCACACGGGACGCCTGCGAGCCTGGCTCGACGGCCGCCAGGTCATCCGCAGCGACCCCGACCCCCTGGCGCTCGGCCCGTCGAGGGGCAGGGCGCCTCTGGCCCTGCGCGCAGGCCAGCGCACTCGGCTCCTTCTCAAGATCTCCGCGATAAGCCGGCCGCAACTCTACACCAGACTGGTCGCCGACGAACGCGGACTGGGACCGGAGGACTTCGAGGTCGTCCTGCCGGGCGCCAGGCCCGAACCCGCCAGGGACGTCCTCTCGTGCCTGACCGTGAGCCTTGGCGGGAGGCGGTTGGTCGAGCTCGACAGGCCCACCACCCTGACCTTCGGGGTCGAGGGTGGTTACCCGCTCGCGGCGGGCGAGGCCGAGGCTGGGCTCCAGGTGACCGACTGGCGCGGCAGGGTCCTCGGGGTGTTCCGCACCGCCCCGGCCAGCCTCGCCACGCTTGCGCGACGCCCGGTGGGCTTCGCCTGGCAGCCCCCGCGCGACAGCCGCTCCCCCTACCTCGAGGTAACCGCCGAGGTGAAACACGCCGGGCGCCCGCTCGGGAAGTTCTCACGCCGCTTCTACGTGCCGCTGAACATCGGCAACTGGGCCTCGGCCATCAGCCGCCGCCTCCTCGATCTGACCACGCGCGGGGCGCTCAGCCGCGAGGCAATGGCCAGCGTCCTCCTGCGGGTCGAGAAGGCCACCACTCTGCGCCGCGAGGGCTACCTGTCCTCGATAAAGGATGCCTGTGGCGAACTCCAGACCGCCGAGCGCCTCCTCGAGGGCCTCGAGGCCGGCCGCGGCCTGCCCCCGCTCGGCCCGGGCGTCCACGAACTCGCCTACCTCGCCGAGCAGGACGACTCGGCCCAGCCCTACTTCCTCCACATCCCCCGTGCCTACACAGGGAAAAAGCCCCATCCCGCGATCGTCTATCTCCACGGCTACGCCCCGTGGCTCGACAAGACGAACTGGCACAACCACTCATATGGCCTGACCGCCCAGGCCGACCAGCGCGGCTACATCCTCATATGTCCCTTCGCACGTAGCAACACCGACTTCCAGGGCATCGGCGAGACCGACGTCCTGACCGTCCTGCGGCTCGCACAACAGAAACTCCGCATTGACCCCGACCGAATCTTCCTGGTCGGATACTCGATGGGCGGAATGGGCGCATACACCCTCGCCGCCCACTACCCCGACCTGTGGGCAGGGTGCGTGGTGATGTGTGGGAGGGCCGACTACTATTTCTGGAAAGACCTCGACCCCAACCGCCTCGAGGCGTTCAAGCGCCACCTGCTCGACTCCGAGTTCGGCTGGCCACTGGCCGAGAACTTCCTCCACCTCCCGGTCCTGACCTTCCAGGGCACCGACGACCTCCTCATCAAGCCTGAGCAGGCCTATCGTTTCATCCCCAGGCTCAAGGCCCTCGGCACCGACGCCCAACTCGTCCGCCTCGAAGGCCAGAACCACTGGATCTCCGACGAGGTGTTCTCCACCCCGCGCGTCTTCGGGTGGATGGGGAAGCGTCGCCGCGACCCCACCCCGCCCACCGTGCGATTCAAGACCTACTCCCTCCGCTACAACCGCGCCTGGTGGCTCGCCATCGAGGCATTCCAGCGCTGGGGCCGGGCCGCCTCCGTCGAGGCCACAATACGCCCAGGCAACAAGGTCGAGGTGAAAACGGTCAATGTGGCGAGGCTGGCCCTGCGGCCCCCGGCCAAACTCGCCGACCTCAGCAGGCCCTTCACAGTGGTGGCCGATGGACACACCCTCACCGCGCGCCCGGACCGCACGGGAAAACTCACCCTGGACCTGCTCCCTACCGAGCCAACGCCCCTGAGGAAAACCCCGGCCCTTTGCGGGCCGATCAAGGACGCCTTCAATAGCCGCTTCCTGTTCGTTTACGGCACCAGCGGCGGCGATGAGGCCACGAAGCGCAACCTCGCCAACGCCCGGAAGATGCAGGCCGACTGGTTCAAGTTCGCCAAGGGACTCCGCAGCCTGAGGAAGGACAGCGAGGTGAACGCCGCCGAGATGCGGCGCTCGAACCTATTCCTCTTCGGCACCCCACCCGATAACGCCATCCTGGCGCGAATCGCACCCAGCCTCCCCATCCGATTCACCCCGGGTGGCTACGAGGTCCTCGGCAAGACCTACCCCGCCAACGAGCGAACCGGCCTTATGTTCATCTACCCCAACCCGCTCGCCCCGAACCGCTATGTCGTCGTCTGTTCCGGGCTACATTACGGCGAGAAACTGGGCGAGAACCACAAGTACGACCTCCTACCCGACTTCATCATCTACAGCGACGAATTCGACTACGACGACACAAACGCCTACTACTGTGCGGGCTTCTTCGACGTGGACTGGCAGCCGAAGCCTCACCTGACCTGGACCTCCGACGGCCGCCCTAAACCCAAGCCCTCCGCCGCCCCGTTTTGACCGCGCCGAACGCAGAGCAGCCGCCGAGACTCAGGCCCATCCCGCTTTGCCGTAAGGACGCAAGGCGTTCGGTGCGCGGGGTCTCAGAACGACGGGTCGCAGTTGGCAGGCAGTCAGCTCATTCTTTTCCTCCTCGCCTGGCAATCGTTTGCGGTGCATCCCTCGCCGGGCAGCCCTGTGTCCTCGGTGTCTCTGTGGTAAGTTCTCTGACGACGCGGGCCGAGACGCCGCGCCCGGGGCTTGACACGGCGGCGCGGGGCGAGTAGCATACCCCTCGGTTAGCCCGTCCCGTCCCCTTTATTTATTTCCCCGGAGGAGTGCTAACGATGTGGAGAGTGGTGCGCCCGCTGATTGTTGCGGTGCTCTGTGCGGGGATGACGGCCTGTGGGTGGTTCGGTTGCCGGAAGAAGCCCAAGAACTACTCGAAGCCGCTACCGCCAGGCGAGAACGCTCTGGTGAAACTAACCGACCCCGCCGACTACCCCGACTTCGGCACCGGCTTCAGGAACCGCCAGGGGCTGGTCGAGGCGATTGACTACAGCCTCGACTACTACAAGCACCCTTCGTCCCGGAACTTCTTCCCGTACCGCGTGCCCAACGACCAGGGGATCAGCCACGAGCGCGCGGTCGAGACCCTCA
>CAYYCI010000538.1:0-3344 GCA_964470215.1 uncultured Planctomycetota bacterium | reverse complement strand
CTCCGGCCAGCATCTCGCCAAGGATGCGCTGGTCGATCTCGCGCAGTATCTCGTTCAGACAGCCGATCGCCGCCTCGCGAAGTTCCCTCAGGGCGCCCTCGGCGGCGTGGCTTATCCGCGAGACCACGTCGTCCCCGAATGCCACCTGGGGATTCGTCCGGGCCGCAACCGCCAGTTCGTGTCCCGTGCGGAGGTCCAGGAGCGAGCCGACAACGGTCGTCGTGCCGACGTCGAACGCCACACCGTGGAGGCGCGCGGTGGTGTCGCCCGCCTCGAAGGCGATGATCTCGTGGCCGTGGACGACCGCGGTGAGCGTTCCATCGCCCGACTTCATCAACCCGGGCAGTTGGCGCGCGGCCCCGAGCTCGAGGCTCAGCGGGCCGTCGTGGTCGAGGGCCGCTCGCACTCGGTCGGCGTCCGCCTGGGGTCTCTCGAGGTCGGCTGGATCGGGGCGGATGGCCTTCTTCCAGACCGCCGGGGCCAGCTCCCGTGGCTCGCCCTCGCCGGTCGTCAGCACCCGCTGCTCGGCGAAGCGCGAAGACTCCGGCACCGTGATCGTCGTCTCGGCCAGAATGCGGGTCTGGCAGGCCAGGCGATGGCCCTCGGTGAGCTCCTCGGGCGAGAGGAAGCGGCGCTCGATCTCGGTCGGCTCCGAGCAGCCATCGCGACAGATCACCCGACACTTCCCACACGTGCCACGCCCGCCGCAGGGCGTCTCGATGATTATCCCGGCCCGCGCCGCCGCCTCGAGGACCACGCTCCCCGGCAACACGTAGGCCGCCTTGCCCTCCGGCTCGAAGACCACACGGATGCTCTCGGCCAATGCAGACGTCCCTTTCGATGGCCCGAGGGTGTGTTTGTGTGTTTCGGCGGGATGCTAGCGCAGCCCCGGCGAGGAGTCAAACCGCGACCATCACTTGCCCGCTGAAAGTTTTTGGCGGGCCCGCGCCACGGCACGAACTATCTCGGGCGGCAGCGTCGTGGTGGCCACCGCCCGGCCGTCGGAGTAAAGGATCAGATACTTCGTCGGCTTCGGCACCTTCGGGTCGGCAATGAAGGCCACCAGGTCCACCAGCAGCCAGGTCCGGCGCACCTGGTCCGGCGACTTGCCGTTGACCTTGTCGTTCCAGGCATAGGTCAGACCCTTCGCTCTCAGCGGCCCCGGCGCGAACGGCGAGACGAACAATTCGGGCGGAGCACCCTGGACCAGGCGGACAATGGACCTGGGGTCCTTGCGCGGGTCGCCTTTCGGGTAGAACGCCGCGTTCGGATACCCGCCCACGATGCACTGGGCCTGGAGCAAGAGGTATATCTGGCGGAGGTTGTTCAGACCCTTTATCTCGTTGGCCTTGTTGAGGGCGTAGGAGAACTGGGAGCCGCTATTCAGCCCCGACATCAAGGCCGAGACCGTCAGAACCTCAGCCAGGGTGAACCCCGCCAGCCGTCGTCGCCTGCTACACAACATCGTCGAGCCCTCCAACTGGCAGCCACCGCCCGAAGTTTACCACCCGTCCGGCCCACAGTCAACCCGCCCATTTCGCCAGCGGCCGGTCGAAGCGCTCGTATAGGCACGCCGCTGCCGTGGCCGCTTCAGGCGAGCCGGAGGGTTTGCTTGACGCGCGGGATCGGATATGATGGAAGGCGTGGGGCGTCGGAATGTGCCGCGCGAGGGCCGGCCGCGACGCCCAGGCTCGAACCGTCAGGAGGTCGGTCATGGGCAAGTGGATGTGTGGGATTGTGGCGCTGGCGCTCATCGTCCCGGCTGCCGCCGCGCTCGCCGGCGAGGCGGGCTTCGTCGAAATCTTCAACGGCAAAGACCTCACGGGCTGGGACGGCAACCCCAACTTCTGGTCGGTCAAGGACGGCGCCATCCACGGCGAGACCACCAAGGAAAAGCCAACCCGGGGCAACACCTTCTGCATCTGGCGAGCCGGGAAACTCAAGGACTTCATCCTCGAACTCGACTTCCGAATCCACAACGGCAACTCCGGCATCCAGTATCGAAGCCTCGACCTGGGAAACTGGGTCGTCAGCGGCTACCAGGCCGAGGTCTGCAACCAGAAGGGCAAGGTCGGATTCCTCTACCACGAGAAAGGGCGCGGATACCTCTGCCGCGTCGGCCAGAAAGTCGTCATCGAAAAGGACGGCAAGAGAAAGGTCGAGAAGTTCGGCGACCCGATGGAGTTGACCAAGACCTACAAGCCCGGCGACTGGAACCACTACCGCATCGAAGGCCGTGGCAACCACCTCGTCCACTACCTCAACGGCGTCAAGACCATTGACTTCACCGACAATCAGCTCGACGCCCCCGACAACCCCAAGCCTGACCGCCGCAAGGGCCGCCTCGAGGGCATTCTCGCACTCCAAATCCACGCCGGACCGCCCATGTGGGTCGAGTTCAAGAACATCAGGGTCAAGCACCTGAAGTGATCGCCCAGCCGGGCTTCGTCCCACCGGTCCGATAGGTCCGACAGGCGCTACTGTCGAGAGCCGGGAAGCTCTGCCCCGAGGGCCGCGCTCGCCAGCAACTCCACCGGGTGCCAGGCGGGCTTGCCCGTGGCGTGGGCGATCTGCATCCCACACGCGCTGCATTCGGTCACGACGCCGTCGAAGCGCCCGTCCCGGACCTTCTCGAAGAGCGTCGCGCCTATCTTCATCGAGAGGTCGTAGCCCTCGCGGCGCATGCCCGCCGTGCCTCCCATGCCGCAACAGCCACCCTCGACCGGCTCGACCCTCAGCCCGGGCACGCCGGCCAGCAACTCGGTGGCCGCGCTCGCAAGCCCGGCCGCGCGCGAATGACACGGCGTGTGGTAGGCAACCCGCAGGCTCATCTCGCGCGGCGCCAGCCTCAGCCTGCCCTCACGCCGTAACCCGACCAGGTAGGCCACCGCCTCGTGGCAATGGGCGGCAACCTCGCCCACGCGCGGGTCGTCCAGGTAGTAAGCGTAGGCATCCCGCAGACAAAACAGAGCCGTCGGCTCGCTGACCACGACCTCGCGCCCCGAGCGGACGTGCTCCACCAGCACCTCGAGGTTATGGGCGACAGTGCGACGGGCCAGGTCCACGTCGCCATAACACATGGCCAGAATCCCGCAGCCAAGAACAGGCGGAACGACGACCTTCAGCCCCGCCGCCTCCAGGAGCCCGACCACCGCCTCGCCCAAAGACGGGTGGCTATACTCCGCATAGACGTCGGGGAAATAGACGACCGCCTCGCCTTTCGGCGCACGCTCTCGCCTGAGCCGCTTGCTCAGCGGCCTGGCGGCAATCGGCGGGAGGGGCCTGCGGCGGTCTATCCCCCACAGCCGCTCGAGCGCCCACCGAGCGGCCCGGGTTCGATTGAG
>CAYYCI010000537.1:0-3350 GCA_964470215.1 uncultured Planctomycetota bacterium | reverse complement strand
GCGTGGAGACAGGGCGGAGGGCCCCGCCGCCGAGAACTGCCCATGAACCAAGTCCCCTTCTCGCGGAACCCCTGGCACTTGTCCTTCCAGGACAGGGTGATTGTGTTGTCTCTGTGTGTCGTCGTGGTGGCGCTGGCCGGCTACAGGCTCCTTTGGCCACGGCTGATGGCGGGTCGCGGGGTCGAGACCCTGAGGGCCGGCGAGCGGATAGAATACCGGGTGGACGTGAACACCGCCGATGCACAGGAACTGGACCTCTTGCCGGGCATCGGGCCGAAGCGAGCGGCAGCGATAGTGGCCTACCGCGCGGAACACGGCCGCTTCGCCTCGCTGGCCGACCTGGCGGAAGTCCCGGGAATTACCCAGAGCGTTGTCGAGAAGTTAGACGGGTTGGTTCGCTTCGGGCCCGGTCGCAGTGGAGGAAGTCCCACGCCGTGAAACCACACCCTGCGCTGGTGTATGGCGCTGTCCTGATCGCTGCTGTGACGCTCGTGCTGGCGGGGGTGGAATTGGCCGGGCGCTTCACGCGCCAGGCGCCCCTCCGCGAGTTGGTCGCGCCGGCTTTCGCCGCGGCCACCGCGCTGATCTGCATCGCCGTCCTGGACTGGGCGGGAAACATCCGACGCCGCACTCGCCGCAGGCGAGAGGAGGACGAGGAACCCCTGCGGGCCGCCCCGGAGCCGCGGCCGATCGCCCGTTCCGGCCTGGTCGAGGCCATACATGGCCTCGACACTCTCGCCAACGAGGAACTCGGTGAGGAGAAGACCATCGAGGGGGCCGTCGAGGTCGTCGCAAAGTTCGCCCGGGCGTCTTCGGTGGCGTTCTATCTCCGCGACACCGACGGGGGCGCCAGGCTCCGGGCCGATTGGCGCGACGGCCAGGTCACCCTCTACGAGAACGCTCACCCCGAACCAGAGCAACTCGAACCAGTGCTACAGGTCATCGAGTCGCGGCAATCGCTCTTGGCCAGCGATGCCGGGTCGTGGCGCCTGCTCGTGCCGGTCGTGGGGGCTGGCGACTGCCGCGGAGCGCTCGCCGTCACGGTGGACGAGCCGGCGAGCGAGGAGGCCGCGGAGCGCCTGGCCTACGAACTTGGCGAGCTAGCCCGACACTTCGCCCGCGCCATCCTCGCTCCGGCTGCCTACGAGAAGGCCGTCCTCGACCCCCTCACCGGCCTCTACACCCGCCGCCACTTCATCAACCGCCTGACCGAGGCCACGGGGCTCAGCCGCCGCTACGGCGAGCCGCTCTCGTTGGCCATCTTCGACGTTGACAACTTCTCGGTCGTCAACAACACCTACGGTGCAGCAACCGGCGACCGGGTCCTCCAGACCGTCGCCGCCCTCATCCGGGAGAACATCCGCGAGGTGGACAGCCTCTTCCGCTACGGGGCGGATGAGTTCGCGGTGATCCTGCCGGAGACCGGCGTCTCGCGCGCTCGCCAACTCGCCGACCGCGTGCGGAGGCTCATCCGGGCCGAGCGAACCGTGGCGGAGGACGGCGGACAGGTCATAGCGAGCGTGTGTGTGGGGGTGGCGGAGTTCGAGGAGGACATGCGCGGCATCGGCCCGCTGATCGCCCAGGCCGAAGAGGCCCTCTACGCCGCCAAGACCGGCGGCCGTGACCGCACGGTCGTGGCCGGCGAGGAACCCGCCGAAGAGACCAACGAAGCCTAACGCCCCGTCGCGAGACCGCCATGACCGACTTCAAGTTGCGCTCGCGCTTCAAGCCCCGCGGCGACCAGCCAGCCGCCATCGAAGAACTCGTCGCGAGCTTTCGCGCCGGAGCGAAGTGCCAGACCCTCCTCGGCGTCACGGGGTCCGGCAAGACATTCACGATGGCACACGTGGTCGCCCAACTCGGCCTGCCCACCCTCGTCATCTCCCACAACAAGACCCTCGCCGCGCAACTCTACAGCGAGTTCCGCGACCTCTTTCCCGAGAACGCCGTCGAATACTTCGTCAGTTACTACGACTACTACCAGCCCGAGGCCTACATCCCGAGCACCGACACCTACATCGAGAAGGATGCCTCGATAAACGACGACCTCGACCGGCTGCGCCTGGCGGCCACGAGCGCCATCCTCTCTCGCCGCGACACCATCATCGTGGCCAGCGTCTCGTGCATCTACGGCCTCGGCTCCCCCGCCGACTACGAGGAGATGACCGTCTTGATCTCGGTCGGCCAACGGGTCGAGCGCGACGAGTTCCTCCGCCGCCTCGTGGACATCCAGTACGACCGCAACGACTTCCAACTCGAACGCGGCCACTTCCGCGCCCGGGGCGACTCTGTCGAGGTCGCCCCCGCATACCAGGAGACCGCCTACCGCGTGGAGTTCTTCGGCGACGAGGTGGACCACATTGCCGAGATCGATCCCATCAGCGGCAACACCATCCGCGCCTACGACCAACTGACCATCTTTCCCGCCAGGCATTTCGTCCTGCCCGAACACAAACTCACCGATGCCCTCGCCAGCATCGAAGCCGAACTCGACGAGCGCCTGGCCGAACTGCGCGCCGCCGGCAAGCTCATCGAAGCCCAGCGCCTCGAGGCCCGAACCCGCTACGACCTCGAGATGCTCTCGGAGACCGGCTACTGCCCGGGAATCGAAAACTACTCGCGCCACCTCAGTGGCCGCCCGCCAGGAAGCCGCCCGTGGGTCCTCATTGACTACTTCCCCAGCGAGTTCCTGACCATCGTGGACGAGAGCCACGTGACCATCCCTCAACTCCAGGCCATGTATGCCGGCGACCGCTCGCGCAAGGTCACGCTGGTCGAACACGGCTTCCGCCTCCCGTCCGCGCTCGACAATCGCCCGCTGAAGTTCGAGGAATGGGAGGCCCTCTGCGACCGCGTCCTCTTCGTCTCCGCCACTCCCGGCCCCTACGAACTCGAACGCTGCGGCGGCCAGGTCGTCCAACAGATCATCCGCCCCACCGGCCTGGTGGACCCGAAGATAATCGTCCGCCCGGCCACAGGCCAGATCGAAGACCTCATCGAGGAGATAGCGAAGCGGGTCGAGCGCCGCGAAAGGGTCCTCGTCACCACCCTGACCAAGCGCCTTGCCGAGGACGTGGCCGACTACATCCTCCAGGAGGGCTACCGCTGCCGCTATCTCCACTCCGAGATCGAGACCATCGAGCGGGTCGAAATCCTGCGCGACCTGCGCCGGGGCGAGTTCGACGTCCTCGTGGGAGTGAACCTCCTGCGCGAGGGCCTCGACCTGCCCGAGGTTTCCATGGTCGCCATCCTCGACGCCGACCGGGAGGGTTTCCTGCGCTCGGACACCTCACTCATCCAGACCATGGGACGCTGCGCCCGCAACGTGAACGCGAAGGTCATCCTCTACG
>CAYYCI010000536.1:0-3350 GCA_964470215.1 uncultured Planctomycetota bacterium | reverse complement strand
CGGGGCTGCGCGGCACCTTCCACGTCATCGGCGACAAGGCCAGAGCCATCCTCGAGCGAGGCCGCACCGACGTTTCGTCCGCACTCGCCGCTTTCGGGGCCGCTTGCTACGGCCACACGTTCGCGCAGATGCGCCTCAGGCGGGCGCGGCGCTATCCCCCAATAGCCCACGAACTGGCTCAGGCGATGACCGGGATCGAAGAGAGCAGTTTCTTCGGCCCGGAGTTCTCCGCCGAGAAACTCCGCCTCCACATGCGCCTCCAGAGTTGGACACTCAAGCCGGCACGCGAGAGGGCGCTCCTGGGGCCGTACAGGGCAGCGGCCGCACTCGTGCCGCGACAGCTCGCACTCCAACAGAGGAGTTAGCGTTGGACGACGACCTTTTCCTCGGCCTCGATGTCGGGACTCAGGGGGCGCGCGTGGTGGCTTGCGACGCCGCCGGCCAGGTGGTTGCCGAGGCGAGCGTGCCGTTTGGGCGCGGCGTGGGTTCTCGTCGCGGCCGCCGCCACGAGCAAAAGCCACAGGTCTGGTGGCGGGCGGCCGTGCAATGCCTCCGCGAGGTCTCGAAGGCGGCCCAGGAGGCCGGCTACCCCCGCGAGGCGCTCAGCCGGATCGCTGTCACCTCGACCTCCGGGACCGTCCTGGTCCTTGGCCGCAGCGGAAGGCCGCTGAGGCCGGCGATCATGTACAACGACGGCCGCGCGAGGCGCCAGGCCGAGCGATTGAACGATGTCGCCCGACTGACGCTCCGGCGGCTGGGCTATCGCTTCTCGCCGAGTTTCGCCCTCCCGAAGATACTGTGGCTGGCCGAGAACGAGGCCCGCAAACTCGCCTCGGCTGCCAGGGTCGCCCACGCCACCGACTATCTCGTCGGTTGCCTCACCGGCCAGTTCGACGTCAGCGACACCTCGAACGTCCTGAAGACCGGCTACGATCTCCTCGAGGAGCGCTGGCCAGCCTACATCTCCGAGGAACTCGGCATACCGCTGGGAAAACTCCCCAGGATCGTCCGCCCGGGCGAGCCGATCGCCCGCGTGACAATCGCCGCCGCGGACCGGACCGGCATCTCCCGACTGGCGCTCGTCGTTGCCGGAGCGACCGACGGCACCGCCGCTTTCCTGGCTTCCGGCGCCTGTCGGCCGGGGCAGTGGTGTTCGACCATCGGCACGACCCTCGTCCTCCGCGGCGTCAGCCCAGAGCTCATCCACGACCCGAAGGGCCGCGTCTATTGCCATGCCCACCCCGAGGGCCACTGGCTCCCAGGCGCGGCCTCGAACGTCGGAGGAGAGTGTCTCGACGCCCATTTCAAAAGACAGGAATTGCCTCGGCTGGACAGCGAGGCGCCCAAACACATCCCGAACCGCGTGCTGATGTACCCTCTTGTTCGCCGCGGCGAGCGGTTCCCGTTCGTTGACCCGGAGGCCGAGGGCTTCATCCGTCGCAAGCCGAAGGGACGCGCCCGCCTCTACGCCGCCTGCCTCGAGGCGGTGGCATTCACCGAGCGATGGGGCCTGGAGATAATGGAGAGCCTCGGCGCACCGGTCCAGGGCCCGCTTTTCGCCTCGGGCGGCGCGGTGGCGAGCGACGTGTGGCTCCAGTTGCGCGCCGACATCTTGAATCGTCCCGTGCGCGTTGCGGCCGATGCCCACTCGGCAAAGGGCGCGGCCATCCTGGCCGCTGCCTCGGTCATGGGCTCCGTCAGCCAGGCGGTCGAACAGATGGTGCGATTCGAGAAGGTCTTCGAGCCCCGCCAGACCCTCCGCTCGTATTTCGACGACAAGTATGAGGAATTCCGCCGGGCCTGCGCCAGGAAATATCCGCGCGCCAGATAACCGATGGGTTCAGCGCGGCGCCCGTTGTTGGTTGACCCTCTCGGCATCCCGGACGAATGCGTCGAACGTCCACGTCCAATAGAGAAAGCGGTGCCTGGCGACAGGGTCGTCGGCGAGTTGGGCGAGGGCCTTGTCGCGGAGGGCTTTCATCCTGGCAACGACATCCGCAGGCCAGGTATCCCGGAACAACTCGGGTGGGAGGCGCCCTGCGTCCTCCAGTCTACGGCTCCAGGGAGCGGTCTCCCAACGCTCACACTCCAGGCGGATTAGTTCCCTGACGGTCGTGGCGGCCTTGCCGTAGAGCCGTCGGCACATCTCGTCGAGCACCGCCTCCACATCGAGTTCGGGGTTCCAGAGCGCTTTCATCCACACGTAGAGGGTCGGCGCGGAGGTAGTCCAGTCGCTGGCGACCCCGCCATTGATGAACACGCCGGCGATGTGGTCCCGGTTGGCCCGGTAGAAGTCGCACACGATGTGGGGGTATTGGACCGGGCCATATGTCCATCCGTTTCCCCGGTCGGAGTAGTCCCAGAGCGTGATGGGTCGGCCGGTAAGTTTGGCGGACCAGGCGCGCAGGTTGGTCTCCGTGGCCCGCCGCGCGCTCGGCTGGCGCATCAGGGCCATCGGCCCTCCCGTGGTGCACAGTTGCACCTCCAGGTTGTCGGGGAACTCGATCGACTGCGGACACTTCTGATAGTTCCAATAGGGCAGGTAGATGACTTTCTTGTCCGGCCAGCGCTTCTTCACTTCCTCGCACACTCGCTTGACGAACATCCCCACGACGAGCGACGCCCCACCCTTGGCCATCGTGGCCCGGCACGCCGGGCAGTGGCAGTCGTAGGGCAGGTCGGCCGGCGAGACCGTCACACAGGTGGACGTGACCCAGGACGGGAACACGTCCGGGTAGTCGCGCCCGTCCCAGCGTTCCTCGCAGCCCTTGAGCAGGTAGTCGAGGGTCTTGGGCGAACTGTAGCAGAGCATTCTGAAGTCTCGCTCCCCATCCTTCTTGAGGACGAACATCTCCTTGTTCGCTTCGAGCCAGGCGACCCCCTTTCTCCACAGCCGCTGGGGCTCGTGGACTTTGATCTGGTATGGCCAACTGTTGCCGTAGCGGACCAGGGGCAAGTAGGCCCACATATCAATCTTGCGGACACCCTCGGGGATGGCGCCCGGCGGGAAGGGCAACGGCTCCTTGTCGAACCACCGCGCCTTCGTCGGCAACTTCCAGCCGATCAACGGGTGGAACATCCGCATGCGGAAAACAGGATGGTCGGAATAGCGCACCGGCGGGATGACGAGCGACCTGGCGCGGACGATGCTCCTGCCGCCGAGGTCCGCCGGCCAGTACCAACGCACCCCCACGAAGCGCTCGAGAAAATCGGCCACCGCCCAGGCAGTCCCTTGGTTGCTCCACCACGCCCACCGGTCGCTCCCGGGCGGCAGCGCCCGCGCGCTGCCCACCAGAAACACCCGGTTCGCAGCGGTCGCGACGACGAAGCCCTCGATCTCGATCCTCGAG
>CAYYCI010000535.1:0-3354 GCA_964470215.1 uncultured Planctomycetota bacterium | reverse complement strand
GCCGTTGTCGCTTACATGAGTTATCTGGGGCTCGGCTTGGTCCGGGCGCTCGGCAGGGAGGGGGTGCCTGTCTTGGCGCTCGACCCCAGGCCCGACGCCCTGGGCATGAACTCCCGATACTGCACCCCCGTCGTGACCCCCGACATAAAGGAAGACGAGGAACGATACCTCGACTTCCTCCTCGACTTCGGCAGCAAACTCCCCACCAAGGCCGTCCTCTTCCCCACCGGCGACCCCACCGTGGTGCTCTTCTCCCGCGCGCGGGATGAGCTGGCCAGGTACTACCACTACGTGGCACCAGACCACGAGACGGTGCTGAAGTTGCTCACGAAGGACGGACTCGACGCTGTGGCCCGCGAACACGGCGTCCCCGCGCCCCGCACCGTCATCCCACGCGACCGGGCCGAGGTGGAGCGAGCCGCCGCCGAACTCGCCTATCCCGTGATCCTCAAGCCCGCCGAGAGCCACGCCTGGAAGAAAAAGGAAATCACCGACCTGATCGGGGTCGGCACGAAGGTCATCCCGTGCGAGAACGCCGAAGCGCTCCTCGCCAACTACGACCAGATCGCCCGACACGACCCGGCGATGATCATCCAGGAAGTGATCCCCGGCGAGGACGGGCGGTTGCTCTACTTCTGCTTCTATCTGAGCCGCGAGGGGGAGCCGCTTGGGATTTTCGCGGGGCGGAAGTGTCGGGTCCTGCCCCCGGGCTTCGGCTCGGCGAGTTACGTCGAGAGCGTCGAAGACCCGGCACTCACCGACGTGGCGCTGCGGTTGCTGCGCGCAGTGGGCTATCGGGGCCTGGGTGGGGTAGAGTTCAAGCTCGACCCGCGCGATGGCCAGTATAAACTGATCGAGTTCAACGTCCGCTTCGGTCTGTGGGACGCCCTCGGGGCGCGCTGCGGGGTGAACCTGGCCCATATCGCCTACCGCGACGCGCTCGGGCTGCCCGTGGAGCCGAGGCCGAGGTATCGGAGCGGGGTCAAGTGGGTGTCGTTCCAGCGCGACCTTTCGGCCTTCAAACTCTACCGCCGCCAGGGCAAGATGTCGCTCGGCCGATGGCTCAGGAGCCTGGTGGGCGAGAAGATGTGGGCGGTCTTCGCCTGGGACGACCTGGCGCCATTCCTTGCGAGCGCGCCGGGCTATCTCTGGGAGCGCCTCGCCCCCAGGCTCGGTCTGGCGAGGAGATAGGAAATCTCACCGCAGAGACGCAGAGGACGCGGAGCCGAGGCCCTCCATTTCGGTGGCACAGGCTTTCCAGCCTGTGGCGGGCACGGCGGTGCCGTGCCCCTACTCTCTGCGTCTCTGCGGTGGAGTAGGCTCGGAGATGAAACTTGGACCTTGAGGTGGTGACGAGCGAGGAAGCCTGGCAGGCCCTCGAGCCTGGCTGGGACGAGCTGGTCGAGCGCTCGGCTAGCGCGACCATCTTCCTCACCACCGAGTGGCTCCGGCCCTGGTGGCGGGCCTTCGCGCGTCCGGGCGACCAGCTCTACATCCTCGCCGCACGCGAGGGCGAGAGGCTCGTCGGCCTCGCTCCGCTCTATCGCAGCACTGTCTCGGCCTGCGGCCTGGGTTCGTTGGGGCGGCTCGGCTTCATCGGCGACAATTCGGGGGATTCCGAATACCTCGACTTCATAATCGAGCCGGGCAGGGAGGGGGAGACCATCTGCGCCTTCTTCGACCGTATCGAGGGCGATGGTTGGGATGTGGCGGAGTTGCGCCTGTTGCCGAAGTCCTCGCCCAACTACCCGCTCCTGCGCGAACTGGCTGCCGAACGGGGCTGGCTGGTGGCCGAGGACGACGTGCCCTGTTCCTCGGTCGAGCTGCCGGGGGATTGGGATGCCTACCTGAAGACTCTTCAGTCCCGCTTCCGCAGCAAGTTGCGTTCGCTCCTGAGGCGGCTGCCGGCCGAGCACGGGGCCGTCTTCGAGCGTTGCGAGCGGCCCGAGGAACTCGACGCCCGCCTGGCCTCGCTCTTCGACCTTCATCAAAAGCGCTGGCGGGCCGAGGGGAAGCCCGGGGCCTTCGCCTCGGATGCCAGGCGGCGGTTCTACCGCCAGATGGCCGAGGCGTTTCTGCGGCGGGGCTGGCTGCGGTTCTACTCGCTGCGCCTGGGCGAGCGGTGGGTGGCCCACGAGTTCAGTTTCGCCCACCAGGGGCGGCTCTACTATCTCCAGCAAGGCTTCGACACAAGTTGTGGTAAACTAAGCGTGGGGATAGCCCTGAAGGCCCACGTGGTGCGGGAGTGCATCGCCGAGGGGATTCGCGAATACGATTTCCTCGGCGGCATCGCGCCACACAAGGCCAAGTGGGGCGCAGTGCCGAAGTGGTGTTGCCACCTGACCCTGGCGCGGCCGGGGCCGAGGACCCGCTGGCGGCTGTGGCTGCCGCGAGCCGCGGCCAAGGCGCGGGACCGCGCTCGCGGCCTCACCCCCGCCCCGCTCCTGCGCCTCAAGCGCGGGGTCCAGGAGTGGCTCCGCCAGTGCCGCGCCCGACGCTGGACCGCGGAGAAGGGTTAGCCAATGCGCATCACGCTCATCCAACCTGAAACCGGTGGCTCCTATCCCCCGCTCAGCCTGGGCTACCTGGCGGCCTTCGCTGCCAGCCGCGGCCACCATGCGCAGATCATCGACCTCCAGATACCCGCCCAACTCCAGCGGTGGGAAGAACTCCTCGTGGCCTCGAAGCCCGACCTTGTGGGCTTCACCGCCCTCACCCCCGCCGTCGAACAGGCGGGCCGCCTGGCAAAGAGGGCCAAGGAACTTTGCCCACGCGCCACCATCATCGTCGGCGGCTTCCACGCCTCGATGGAACCCGAGCGCACCCTGACCGACTACCCCGCCTTCGACTACCTGTGTGTCGGCGAGGGTGAATACACCCTGGCCGAACTTTGCCAGCGCCTCGAAGCGGGAGAGTCACCCCGTGGCCTGGCGGGCCTGGTCTGGCGCGAGGGCGAGCGCATCGTCAAAGGCCCGCCCCGTCCTCGCATCCTCGACCTCGACCCCCTGCCCCCGCCCCACGAGTTCTACGACCTGGACTACTACCTCGACCACGGCAGTTTCACCTACCAGTATGGCTACCGGTGCGCGTCGGTCATCTCCTCGCGGGGCTGCCCGTTCCGGTGCCGGTTCTGCTCGCTGCCGGGGAAGTATGTCCACCAGTCGGCCGAGCGGCTGGTGGAGGAAGTGGCCTGGCTGCTCGAGCGCGGCGCGGACGGGGTGTTCTTCCGCGACAGCACGTTCACGATAAAGCGCTCGTGGGTGCTGGAGTTTTGCCGCCGGGTGCGCGAGCGGCGGCTCAGGTTCAAGTGGATCGCCAACGCGCGGCCGGACCGCGTGGACGACGAGATGCTGC
>CAYYCI010000534.1:0-3357 GCA_964470215.1 uncultured Planctomycetota bacterium | reverse complement strand
GGGTCCGGCTTCGAGGCCGGGATGGGCGCCGAGGCCATCCGCGAACTCCTCCGCCGCCTGGACCTCGAGGCGCTCTCGAAGGAACTGCGAGCCGAACTCGCCGAGACCCGTTCCGCCCAGCGAACGAAAGACCTCGTCAAGAGGCTCAAGATCGTCGAGGCCATTCGCGACTCGAACAATCGCCCGGAGTGGATGATCCTCGAGGTCATCCCTGTCATCCCGCCCGACCTGCGCCCCCTCGTCCTCCTCGAGAGCGGCAACTTCGCCACCTCCGACCTCAACGACCTCTACCGCCGCGTCATCAACCGCAACAACCGCCTCAAGAAACTCCTCGAGCTCCACGCACCAGAGGTCATCATCCGCAACGAAAAGCGCATGCTCCAACAGAGCGTCGATGCCCTCTTCGACAACGAACGCTGCAAACACTCCGTCCTCGGCTCCTCGAACCGCCCGCTGAAGTCGCTGACCGACATGATCAAGGGCAAGTCGGGGCGCTTCCGCGAGAACCTCCTGGGCAAGCGGGTCGACTACTCAGGACGCTCCGTCATCGTCGTTGGACCACACCTCAAACTACACCAGTGTGGCCTTCCGAAGAAGATCGCCCTCGAGCTCTTCCAACCCTTCGTCATCCGCCGCTTGAAAGAGCGCGGTCTCGCCGACACCATCAAGGCCGCAAAGAGGATGCTCGAGCGCAAGGAAGACCCCGTCTGGGACATTCTCGACGAGGTGATCCACGAACACCCCGTCCTGCTGAACCGCGCTCCCACGCTCCACCGCATGGGAATCCAGGCCTTCGAGCCTATCCTCATCGAGGGCAACGCCATCCAAATCCACCCCCTGGTCTGCGAGGCATACAATGCCGACTTCGACGGCGACCAGATGGCTGTCCACCTCCCCCTCTCCATCGAAGCCCAGACCGAGGCATCAGTTCTTATGATGTCCACGAACAACATCTTCTCCCCGGCCGATGGGCAGCCGATCATCACGCCATCCCTCGACATCGTTCTCGGTTGCTACTATCTGACCTGCACGCGCCCCGATCCTCGACCCGACGAACAACTCCCGCGCTTCCCCGACGAAGAGGCGGTCCTCTCGGCCCTCGACTTCGAGGCCATACACTACCACACCCGCCTCTACGTCCGCTTAACCAAGTACAAGGAAATCGTCGACCGCCACGGCCAGCGCTCGCGCTACGACGGCCAGCGCATCCTGACGACCGCCGGCAGAGTCTATTTCAACGAGCAATTGCCACCCGGCCTGCCCTTCTACAACCAGACCCTCGACAAGGGCAAACTCAAGGCCATCATCACCGTCTGCCACGCCATCCTCGGCCGCGGCCCGACCATCGAACTGCTCGACACGATGAAAGACCTGGGCTTCAAACATGCAACTCTCGCCGGCATCTCCATCTCCACGCGCGACCTCCGCATGCCGCCCAAGAAGACTGAAATCATCAACAAGGCCCAGAGACAGGTCGAACAAGTCGAGCGCAGGTTCCGAAGCGGGGTGATCACCGACGGAGAACGCTACAACCTCATCATCGAACGCTGGACCCACGCCAAAGACCAGGTGACCGAAGAGCTCATGAGCGAACTGAAAAACGACCGCACCCCGGAAGGCCAGCCATACCTCAACCCCATCTACGCGATGTTCGAGAGCGGCGCCCGCGGCAACACCGCCCAGATCACCCAGTTGGCCGGAATGCGCGGCCTCATGGCAAAGCCCTCCGGCAAGATCATCGAAACGCCCATCAAGTCCAACTTCCGCGAGGGCCTGCCCGTCCTCGAGTACTTCAGTTCCACCCACGGCGGCCGGAAGGGCCTCGCCGACACCGCGCTCAAGACCGCCGAATCCGGCTACCTGACCAGGAAACTCGCCGACGTCGCCCAGGACGTCGTCATCACCATGCAGGACTGCGGAACCGTCGCCGGAGTGACCAAGAGCGTCATCTACAGCGGCGACCGTGTCGAGGTCCCTCTCAGCCAACTCATCCGAGGGAGAGTGTCCCTCGAGAACGTCACCGACCGCCGCACAGGCGAAGTGATCGTGCGCGAGGGCGAGTTGGTCACCAGCGAAATCGCCGCACGCATCGAGGACCTCGGCTACACGAGCCTGCGAGTGCGCTCCCCCATGATGTGTGAAGCCGACCACGGCATCTGCGCCAAGTGCTATGGCATGGACCTCTCCACCGGCAAACTCGCCGAGGAAGGACTCGCCGTAGGGATCATCGCCGCACAGTCCATCGGCGAACCCGGAACCCAGCTCACCATGCGAACCTTCCACTACGGCGGAACCGCCTCCACCGGCTTCACAGCCCCAGAAATCCGCGCCGACACCAAGGGCACTATCCGATACTACAACCTCAAGACCATCGTCACAAAGGACGGACAAACCAAAGCCCTCAACCCCAACGGCGCACTGATCCTCGAGGACGAAGACGGCAACGAACTGCGAAGATACGAGGTCCGCCTCGGGGCCGAGCTCAAGGTCAAGGACGGCCAAAAGGTCTCCCCTCGCACGATCCTCGCCGCCTGGGAACCACACTTCACACCCGTCCTCAGCGAGGTGGACGGAATCGTCCGCTACGAGGACATCGTCGAGGGCGAAACCGTCCGCGAGGAGATTGACCAGCAGCACAAGGCCCGAAGGCTCATCGTCATCGAACACAAGGGCGACCTTCACCCCCAGATAGCCGTCACCGACGAGGACGGGCACCCACTCGGCCTCTACTCCATCCCCGAAAAAGCACACATCATGGTCGAAGAAGGCCAGAGGGTCCACGCAGGCGACATCCTCGCCAGAACCCCCCGCGAAATCCAGAGAGTCCAGGACATTACCGGCGGCCTCCCCCGCGTGACCGAGCTCTTCGAGGCGCGAAAGCCCAAAGCCCCCGCGATCATCAGCGAGATTGACGGCCGGGTCAGCCTCGGCGAACGAAAGCGCGGTAAGAGAGTCATCAACGTGACAAACGAGGAGACCGGCGAGACCGTCGCACACCTCGTCCCACACGGAAAACACCTCACCGTCCACGACGGCGACTACGTCAAGGCCGGCGACCGCCTGGTCGAAGGCCCTCTTGTCCCACAGGACATCCTCCGTATCCGAGGCGTCGAAGCCCTACAGGAATACCTCCTCCGGGAGATCCAGAGCGTCTATCGCTCACAGAACGAAACCATTGACGACAAACACATCGCCGTCATCATCGGTCAGATGCTCCGCAAGGTCAAAGTCACCGACCCTGGCGACACCGACCTCCTCCCCGGCAGCGTCATAGACAAAGCCAGGTTCCGCCACGAAAACCAACGCATCGTCCAAAGAGGCGGCAAGCCCGCCACCGCCGAGCCGCTCCTGCTCGGG
>CAYYCI010000533.1:0-3380 GCA_964470215.1 uncultured Planctomycetota bacterium | reverse complement strand
GCGCGCGTGCCTTGGGAGCACGAGGTCGGCGGTTCGAATCCGCCCACCCCGACCAATGGCTTCTCCGTGGTGGGTGTAGCTCAGCTGGTCAGAGCGACAGACTGTGGCTCTGTAGGTCGGGGGTTCGAATCCCCTCGCCCACCCCAGAGATTGGACTCGCGCCCGTAGCTCTGCCGGAGAGGGCATCGGCTTTCTAATCCGCTGCCCGAAAATCCCAACCGACAACATCGCAACCACTTACAGAACCGCCAGGACGGCCGGTGCGCGAATAGCTGCGCGACATAGCCGCCTACATCGAGGGGCTGGCGGTGGAGGGCCGGCGATGAAGCGCTACGACGACCCGCCCGTTGACCGGCTGCCGCCCCAGAGCCTTGAGGCTCAGGTGGGTGTCCTCGGCTCCATGCTCCCGGACAACCAGGTGATCCCCGACGTGGCGCGGGACCTGCCGGCAATCGAGAAGGCCATCGAGCGGCTCGGCGGCCTTGACACGGGGAGTCGCACGTGGTAACCTGCGAGCGTCCAACCAAGGGGGTAGTCAATGACTGCCGAACAACTCAAGCGTCTTCGCCAGCGCGCTGGCCTCACCCAAAAGGCCCTCGCCGCCTTACTCGGGGTCGCCCGCATCACCGTCGTCAGGTGGGAGACCGGCCAGCGTCCCATCTCCCGCGTCACCGAGTTAGCCATCCGCTACGTCCTCGAGCGCCAACGCAAGCGTAAGGGAGGTAGATAATGGCGAGCATCTTCAAGCGCAAGGGCAAGGACGGATGGTGGGCTGCTTACTATGAGCGGCCTCAGCTCCGCAAGGGCGTCATAGACGAGCGGGCCGACTGCTGGAGCGAGGCCGAGGCCCGCCCCCTGGCCGACCAGCTGGCGGACCACGCCGCCCCTCTCAAGGCCAACGACAAGGGCCGCAAGCGCCGCACGCTCTCCGACCGCGAACATCGCGCCCTCCCGCATGTCGCCCAGGAAGGCAGGCCGGCCTTCGGCATGGACGGCGCCGACCGCGCCATGCTCTACGCCCCGGCCGTCGGGACGGGACTTCGCAGGGCCGAACTTGCGACTCTGATCCCAGAGAGTTTCGCGCTCGATCCGACCCCGCCTACGGTCACGGTCCAGGCGGCATATAGCAGGCGGCGGTGGGACGTTCAGCCCCTGCCGCCACAGTCGCTCGAGCCATTGCGGGCCTGGCTCGCGGGCAAGGAGGACGCGCGGCCGGTTTTCGGTATGCCCGAAAGAACGGCGGCCATGCTGCGGCGCGATCTAGAGGCTGCCGGCATCCCATATCGGACCGCCGAGGGGATCGCTGACTTCCACGCCCTGCGCCACACGTACGTCACGCGGCTTGGGCGCCACGGCGTGGGCGTCAAGGTCGCGCAAGACCTTGCCTGCCACAGCGACCCGAAGCTCACCCTGGGCGTCTATGCCCACGCCGATCTTCGGGAGAAGGCGGAGGCGATTGCGCGTGCTCCGCTAGAGGCCCCGACTGGTAGGTGCGCGCTTGGCGCGCACCTGGCGGCACAAAATGACAGTGAGTGTCACAAACCGGGTAGCGATCTAACTGGGGATGCTGATGGAGTAACTTCAATGTCTGACGAGAGTTGGCGAGAAGAGGCGTTAGATTGCCTTGGTAGCGGTGGAGGGACTCGAACCCCCGACACGAGGATCATCATTCCGCCTCGGAGTCGCCGGCCGGAGCGGCTGGCAGCCGGTGAGGCCGTGGTGGGTGGCGGTGGGCCGCGAGCCCGGAAGACGAACGGGCACGGCACTCCCGTGCCGCTACGTTGGCGGCGAGCTCGGATCGGAAGGAGATGGAAGGCGCGATGGGTGCCGAAGATAGCGGTCCTTCTCGCGGCCGCGCTGGCCGCTGGATGCGGCGAAGGCGGCAAGAAGCCTCCAAAGGGCCGCAAGGGAATCGAGCCAATCGTCTGGTACGCGCCAGCGCCTCACCCCTACACCAACGAGGTCAGGGCCGGGGTGGAGGCCTGCGAGAAAGAGACCGGCAAGCCCATCCTCAAGGTCTTCGGCCAGGAGTGGACCCAGGACAACGAGAACATGAACGTCGAGTCCCTCTCGACCAAGGGCCACCGCGCCTTCAGCATCTACCCCGTGGACCCCGCCGGCTCGAATGGCCTGTTTCGGATGCTGTGCGAGAATGGCCAACTGGTCGTCGCCTACGGGGCCGAGCCACACCTGCCCACCCCCGCTGTCTTCACCGTGACGACCGACATCAAGGGCGCGGCCATGTTCGCGTGCGAGGAACTGATCAAACTCATGGGCGGCGAGGGCAACATCCTGAACGTCCTCGAACTCGTCACCGACATCAACACCAAGAAGCGCGACGAGGGCATCCGCGAGGTCGTCGCACGCCACCCCGGAGTGAGGATCGTCCAGACCATCTCCGGGCTGTCCCACGTCGGCGATGCGACGACCAAGATCCAGAGCGCCCTGGCCGCCCGCGCCGACGAGATCGACGGGATCATCTGCACCGGCTACAACCCCACCATCGCCGCCGCAGCCGTCCTGACCGAATGGCACCGCGACCCCTCCCACAAGCGCATCCGCTTCGTGGGAATCGACACCGGCCCGACCGTCCTCCAGGCCATCCGCGACGGCTACATTGACGCCACGGTGGCCCAGAACCCATTCGGCCACGGCTACATCAGTTGCATGCTCCTCTCGCTGATGCTCGACGGCTGGACCCCCCGCCAGCCCTATCAATTCATCAAGGCCGGCCACCTCCTGGTCACAAAGGAAAACCTCGAGACCTATCAGCAAGAAATAAAGAAGACCACCGAGCGCATCGTCGCCGACCTGAAGACAAAGTACCTCGAGCCACCGACGAGAGGCGAGTAGGACCGCGAGGTTGCTTGAAACGCGCGAGGTCTCGAAGAGTTTCCCCGGAGTGCGGGCGCTCGACCGGGTGTCGCTGCGGCTCGAGCGGGGGGAAATCCGCGCGCTCGTCGGCGAGAACGGCGCGGGCAAGAGCACCCTGGTCAAGATCATCACGGGAATCTATCAGCCCGATTCCGGCCAGGTCGTGCTCGACGGCCAACCGCTCCGCTGCCGCTCGTTCCGCGACGCCCTCGAGGCCGGAATCCACCTGGTGAGCCAGGAAATCCAGGTGATCCCCCAGGCGTCCATCGCCGAGAACATCATGCTCGACAAGATGATCACCCGCGGGCGCACGGGCGTGATCGACTGGCGCGAGGTCCACCGGGTAGCGAGCCGCTACATGGCAATGGTGGGGCTCGACCTCCCGCCCACCGAGCCCGTCGGGCCGCTCAGCCCGGCCCACAAGCAATTGACCCAAGTCGCCAAGTCGCTGGCTTCCAGGGCGCGACTGCTCCTGCTCGACGAGCCGACCAGTTCGCTCACGAGCC
>CAYYCI010000532.1:0-3383 GCA_964470215.1 uncultured Planctomycetota bacterium | reverse complement strand
CTTTTCCTTCTCGCCTGGCAGTTGTTTGCGGTGCAAAAAGCGTGCCAAAGCCCACACACCCCGGCGCGCTGCCATCCCGGGTTTCCTCATAGATGTGCCACCGATGTTGGTGTGGGGAAGCCATCGGGCCTCGTGCCGAGCCTCAGGGGGCCTTATAGGGGCGACCAGATGGGTCGCCCGTTCTTCAGCCGGAAGGGATGGTGGCTGAGCGGGTGGCACACCCGCGCGCCAGTTTGTCATGGCATCCTGGAAACGGACTCTCTACGCCGCTCTGTTCGCCCAGGTCTGTTCGATCACCGGGTTCATGTTCGTCCTTCCC
Source organism: uncultured Planctomycetota bacterium (assembly GCA_964470215.1). Lineage (GTDB taxonomy): Bacteria > Planctomycetota > PUPC01 > DSUN01 > DSUN01 > CAYYCI01. Next base: position 3,064 of record CAYYCI010000532.1, on the reverse strand, counting down.
TTTCTGCCGCGGTATATCCGCCAGCTGGGCGTCCCCCCAGGCAGCAGCGTCGAGTGGTGGGCAGGACTGGTGGGAGCGGGGCCGGCGCTGACGATGGCCGTCTTCGCGCCGGTCTGGGGCGCCGTGGCCGACCGCTTCGGGCGACGCCTGATGGTCATGCGAGCGATGTTCGGCGGCGCCGTGGTCCTGACCCTGATGGCATTCGTCCAGAGCCCGGGGCAATTGCTCATCTGTCGCCTCCTCCAGGGCGCGATCACGGGGACGATCACGGCGAACATGGCCCTGGTGGCGAGCGTCGCCCCTCGGGAGCGAAGCGGCTACGCGCTGGGCATGATGCAGATGTCGGTCTTCGTCGGGGCGTCGCTCGGGCCGCTCTTCGGCGGCATGCTGGCCGACCTCTTCGGCTATCGCGGGCCGTTCTTCGTCTCGGGCGCCCTGCTTTTGTCGGCCGGAGTGGTGGTGCACAAGTGGACGGAGGAGGGGCCGATTGCCCGGCCCTCCGGGCCGAGGCGCCGCAGGGGGAGTTTCCGGGAGGTCTTCGCCGCCAGTGGATTCCTGGCGGCCGTGCTGGCGTTGGTGCTGTTGCGATTCTCCGGCTCGCTGACCGGGCCGAGTTTTCCTCTTTTCGTCGAGACCTTTTTCGGGCGCCGGCCGGGGGTGGACACCGTGACCGGCGCGATCATCTCGGTCGGGGCAGTGGTCTCGGCGGTGTGCGCGGGGCTGCTCGGACGCCTCAGCGACGCGATAGGCGCCCGGCGGGTGCTCGTCGCCTGTAGCCTCCTGGGCTCCGCCGCCGCCATTCTCCACGCCCTCGCGCGCTCGCTCGGCGACCTGTTCATCCTCAGGGCCTTCCTGGGCATCGCCAGCGCCGGGATGATCCCCGCCGCAAACGCCATAATCCGCCAGAGAACCCTCGACCACAACGTGGGAAAAGCCTACGGGGTGACCGCATCGCTGCGAGCGGTCGGATGGGGCCTGGGCATGCTGGCGGGAGGTTGGCTGGCCACCGGCGGGCGCTATCGCCTGCCGTTCATCCTGATGGGGGTCTCGCTCGCTCTGACGGCCGCGATGGTGGTCTGGCAGATCAAGCCCAGGAACCAGGGGGGCGAGTGACCGTCAGCGAAGGCCGGTGTGGCCGAAGCCGCCGCCGGCGCGCTCGGTGGCCGGCAGTTCCTCCCGCTCGACCAACTCGGCCCGAAGCACCGGCTGGACGACCAGTTGGGCCACCCGCATCCCGCGCTCGACCGTGAAGGGCTCCCGCCCCATGTTGCCGAGGATCACCCCCACCTCCCCGCGGTAGTCGCTATCAATGGTTCCCGGGGCGTTGACGACCGTCAGGCCGTGCTCGAGCGCCAGGCCGGAGCGAGGGCGCACCTGGACCTCGTAGCCGGGGGGGATGGCCAGGAAGAGGCCGGTCGGGATCAACTTGACCTCGCCAGGGGCGATAGTCACCGGCCCCTCCACCGCGGCGCAAACGTCCATCCCGCTGGCGTGTTCGCTCATGTAGCGGGGCAGCGGGACATCCTCGGTCCCGGGTCTCCTGGTGAATTCGATCCGGACGTCGGCCATCGGCTTCCTCACTGAAGGTTCTCAATGTAGCGTTTGGCCGAGAGGGCGGCGGCGCAGCCCGCCCCGGCAGCCGTGACGGCCTGGCGGAAGAGCGCGTCCTCGCAGTCGCCAGCCGCGAAGATGCCGGGGACGTTCGTCTCCTTGCGCTCGTTGGCCTTCACGAAGCCCAACTCGTCGAGTTCGCAAACCCCGCGGAGAAACTCCGTGTTGGGCTTCGTCCCGATCAGGACGAAACAGCCGTCCACGGCCAGTTCGCTCTCCTCGTCTGTTTTCACGTTCTTCAGGCGTAGCCGCTCGAGGCTCTCCTCACCGATGAACTCCGTGCAGATGGTGTCCCAGCGGAACTCGATCTTCTCGTTCTGGAAGGCCCGCTCCTGGTAGATTTTCTCGGCTCGGAGTTCGTCGCGGCGGTGGATGATGGTGACCTTTCTGGCGAACTTCGTCAGGTAGATGCCCTCGTCCACGGCGGTGTTCCCCCCGCCGATGACCGCCACTTGCTTGTCGCGGAAGAACGGGGCGTCGCAAGTGGCGCAGTAGGAGACGCCGCGCCCGCGCAACCGGTCCTCGCCTGGCACGCCCAGGGTTTTCGGGTTGGACCCGCTGGCCACGATCACCGCCTTGCAGCGCAGGGTCTCCCGGGAGGTCTGGACAACTCTCACCACCGGGTCGTCGGCCACCACCGCCTTGACCTCGCCGGAGCGGACCTCGAGGCCGAAGCGCCGGGCCTGCTCGAGCATGGCCGCCATCAGGTCCGGTCCCTGTATCATCTCGGGGAAGCCCGGGTAGTTTTCGACCTCGTGGGTGGTGGCCAGTTGGCCGCCGGACTGGAGTTTGTCGAGGAGGATGGTCGAGAGGCGGGCGCGAGCGCTGTAGATGCCCGCCGTAAGGCCTGCGCACCCGCCGCCGATGATCACCACGTCGCAATCGAACCCCATGCTCATCTCCTAGGTCGCCTGGGCGAGTCTCTCCATCGGGCGGCTGCAACACCTCGGGGCGAACTCCCCCGCGCCCCAGCGGAGCACCATCATCTCGACCCCACAGACCGGGCAGCGATAGACAACGTGGAGTCGAGGTAGGAGGGTCATCGTCTGGTCGCAGCACCTCGGCGCCAACACCCCGCCGCCGCCACGGATCACGCTGACCTCTGCCCCACAGACCGGGCAGCGATAGACCTGTCCCGTGCGGTTTCCTCCTGGCTGGCTCATTCGGGCTCTCCTGGGGTGTCCGAGATCGTGTCGGGCTTCTCGATCAGTTGCATCGGCTGACCGCAACAGACCGGCTCGAGCCTCCCGACCCCGCCCTTGGTGACCATGACCAGGGTGCCGCACTTCTGACAGCGATAGGCCTTGCCGACGTGGATCGTCCACGCCGCCGTCCACTCCTCGGATGTCCATTCCGGGTACTCGTCGCTAACCATGACAACACTCCCGCGGTTTACCAGCCCTTCTGTTGGGTTCATTATAGCAAAAGCCCCCACTCGTGCCACAAGCCCCCT
>CAYYCI010000531.1:0-3413 GCA_964470215.1 uncultured Planctomycetota bacterium | reverse complement strand
GCTTCACACCCTCTCGGTGTGGATGCGCGAGGACGGCGTGAGGATTGACAGGATAGTGCTCACCACCTCGCCCGACTACAAGGTCGCGGGCGAGCGCGACCCGATCACCCGCGGCACCCTCGGCCCCGGCCCCCCTGAATCCCCCCGTCAGTGACCGCCGCCCCCAAGAGCCTCGATGCTTGGGTGAGTGCGGTCATTCGCTCCCCTCTTCGGGTTCCTCGGGCGGCTGCTGCCTGTTGCCGCGCGCCACGCGCGCGAGCGCAAGCCCCGCTGACCCTGCGGGCCCGTTGACAGCAACGCCAAAGCAAACTACAATCCTGTTTGATGGCTAAGACGGTTTACATAGAGACCTCAGTTCCAAGTGCGTACGTGTCGCATCGCTCTGACCCTGCCAGCCTCTATCGGCGTGCCGTGACGCGCCTGTGGTGGCACGAAGAGGCCCAGCGCTACGAACTGACAAGTTCCGTTGCGACTCTACAAGGTAGAACACATGACCGTGATCAACCGTCGCCTGGGACTCATGACGCCCACGATCCTGAGCCCGGAGACCCTCTGGGCGGAGGGCTGACCGTGAAAAACCGCCAAGAACCCTTCGCAGATCCGCTGATTGACGAAGTGCGCGAGAACCGTCGGCGCCTCGTCCGCCAACACGGCGGCCTCAACGGCTGGGTCACCCACCTACGGCACGAACAAAGCAAGCACCCCGAGAAGCTCGTGCGGCACGACACTCGAACCAGCCGCCCTTGACTCAGCTTCGCCCGCCAGAACCCAGGCAGGTTCCGCCTGAGAAGCTCCGCGCTCACTCTTCGGCCGACCAGGCTTCGCTGGCCACGGGGTGGAAGAGTGGGATGCCGCCGAATTCCGCCGCGCGGAAAGTGGCGAGGAATCTCTGAACCCGCGGCGAGAGGAGGAAATCCGATAGCCGCCGCGCACCCTCGTGGTTGGCCCCGGGGAACTTCCGCGGATTGGCCTCCATCACCACATAAGGCCTCCGCATGGCCAGGTCGCCCTCGACCAGTATCTCCATCCGCTCGGCCTTCAACTTGCCGAAGAGGACCGGCATGCGGCCTACGACCACGTAAGCCCCCTTGCTGGCAGCGAAGGAGACGATGCCCAGATGGCCTTCGCTTTCGTCCTTGAGCACCCAGTCGCCACGCGGCACGACTCCGGCCGCTTTCCAGAGGCGGTGGCACATCTCGCGGCTGCCGATGCCGCGGAAGTCCACAAAGGGCGCTCGGCGCTCCGCGATCCGCTTGAACGCCTCGGCACCATTCCGCAGCCCGCGGACCCCGGCTGGATCGCTCGAGGGGCCAACGATCACCAGGTCGTTGCGCGCCCAGGGGCGCATGTTCACTCCGTAGCCATCGGCCACGAGGTCGGTGGTTATATCCCCGGAGTGCATGGTCAGCAGGTCGGCCTGTCCTTTGCGGAATACCTCGGCCAGTCGTGGCCTTTCGCCCGTGGCCACCAGTTCGACTTTCAGGCCGGTCTGGTTCTCGAACATCGCGGAGACTTTCTGCCACAGGCCGGTCATGACCATTCCGCCTATGACAGCGACGCGGACCACCTTCCGCTCGCCGGCTCGGGCCTCGCGGAACGAGAGCGCAGGCGCGACCACCATGACGAGCGCGAGAGCCAAACGCACCATCACCAACTCCTTATTCCACCGGCAACTGGTTGATGCCGCCGGTGCCTGTCTGCCAGCGGACGTCGTCGCGCCCCGGGTCCCCCTGGCCGCAGCCCAGATAGTCGCCATCGAGGGCTTCGACGTGGTAGTCGAGGAAGCAGATGTTGGCCCGGCCCAGGTGGCGGGCCACCACGCCGTAGGGCTTGCTGGATGGAACCGTCGAGGAATATGGCCCAGGGGCATCGGCCAGGAAGACGGTCCGCGATGGCACGGGTATCTCGGTGATGCGGTGGGGCACCGGGCGAATCCACGGCGAGAGGTAGATGTTCATCCCGTATGAAAGGAAGTGGAGCCAGCCGGGGTCGGTGGCCTCGGGACAGACCATGATGGTGTCCTCGCCTTCCTTGAACTTGCCCTCGGCGGCGAACCGCTCGAGGTAGGGCGGCTCGCCGGCATACGGCGGCAGGCAATTGAACCAGTCCGACATCCTGTCTATGCGGAACAGTTTCCGCACGCCCTGGCCGCGTCGGGGGATGAAGTCGTCGCGGTCGTCCATGTAGAGGGCAAGCGCGTGGCCGAGTTCCCGCAGGTTCGAGCTGCAAATGATGGTGCGCGAACTGGCGCGCGCCCGCGTGATCGCCGGGAAGAGCATGGCCGCCAGGGCGCCGATCATCGCAATGACCACGAGCAGTTCAATGAGAGTGAACCCGGTCCTCGCGTTTCTCATTTTCTCACGCGCCGCCATGCGCCCAGCGCCACACCTAGTCCCAAGAGCGAGAGGGCCGTCGGCTCGGGAATCACGTAAGGGGCCGCTTCCGCAGCCAGCCAGAGCACAGGAGTGGGACGATTGGAAGTTATGTTCCGCGAGTTGAAGGTGAAGCCAATCGAGGGGTCTGCGGCCGTCAGGAACAGGGTGACCGGGCCGCCGGCCGCGATGTCGGCCAGGAATTCGTCGGCTGTGGCCAGTTCGACCTCCAGGGGGCCATCCTGGCCGGTGTTCCAGGCGATCGCGAGGGACACATCGTGGGCGGGGTCGAGGAGGACGGCCTCGTCGGAGAAACACACGCCGTCGGCGGCGGGGCTACGCGGGGTGCCGCTGCCCTCGAGCCAATCGTCGTTCGCCAACCAGCGGACCTCGAAGCGACCGACGCCCCGGTTGAAGATCGGGTTGTTGGGTCGCCCCTGTTCGAAGAGTTCCAGGGTGGCCGCGACGACCAGCCAGGCGCCGGTGCCAAACTCTTGGTCGAAGGCAACCTTGGCGCCAGCCACGTCGAACCGCATGAAGGTGTCGAGGGTCCCCATCTGGCGGCCCAGGCGGTTGAGCGCTTGGTCGCCGGAGACGGAGAGCCCGCCCGCGCGACCGTAGTTCTCCCCGGGCGCCAACGAACGCACGAATGCATCCGCCGATGGCGCGACCCCGATTCTCAGCGGAGAAGCAAGCCCCAGACAGGTCCAGGACCAAAGACCCAGCGCGACAAGATACCTCATCTCCGGCCCTCCTTAGTGACTCCTGGCGACCGATACGCGGCGTCCGTTCACCCTCTCCTACCATGTAATACGCGCCAGGGGACGTTTCGTGACGCCCCCGGGGAAGAAAATCTCCTCGCTCCGCGCCGCGATGCGGCCACAAGAAACCGCAGATGGACGCCGGTGGGCGCGGGTAGGGGCACGACACAGCGACCAGGTTGGATGGAGCCGCGGATGAACGCAGATAGACGGTGGCACAGGCTCTCCAGCCTGTGCCTGCCGGGGGACCGTGGGCGGGGCGTCTCTGCCCCACGAACCA
>CAYYCI010000530.1:0-3415 GCA_964470215.1 uncultured Planctomycetota bacterium | reverse complement strand
ACCTCCTGGTGGCACAGGCATTCTTGCCTGTGCGGGCACGGCGGTGCCGTGCCCCCACAAACGCCATGTGCGGACCACGGCCCGCGAAGGAAATTGGGGTTGTCGCCAACCGAGGAGATCGGCAATGTCTAAACACGCGATTGCAGCGATGGTCGCTCTCGGCCTGGTTTGCGCGGCGGCGCCTCCCGGCCGGGCGGCCGACGCGCGGGCGCTCCTGCGCGAGGCCGGCATCACCGGCGGCCTCGTCGTCCACATCGGCTGCGGCGATGGGCGGCTGACGGCCTCGCTCCACGCTTCGGACGCCTTCCTCGTCCACGGCCTCGACGCCGACCCGGCGAACGTCCGCAAGGCCCGCGACCATATCCGCTCGCTCGGCCTCTACGGCAAGGTGGCCGTGGACACTTTCGATGGCCGCCACCTGCCGTATGCGGACAACACGGTGAACCTGGTGGTGGCGGACTCGAGGGGAGTGGAGGACGAGGGGGAGGTGCTGCGCGTCCTGGCACCCGGCGGGGTGGCGATCCTCGGTGAAAGGAAGCTCGTCAACGACCAACCTACCCCGATTGACGAATGGACCCATTATCTCCACGGGCCGGACAACAACGCGGTGGCGAACGACATGGTGGTCGGCCCGCCGCGAAGACTCCAGTGGCGTGCCGACCCGAAGTGGACCCGCCACCACGACCACATGTCGAGCGTCAGCGCGGTGGTCTCGGCGGGCGGCCGGGTTTTCTACATCATTGACGAAGGCTCGAATGCCTCGCTCTACCTTCCGTCCCACTGGGCGCTCGTCGCTCGCGACGCCTTCAACGGCAAGCTCCTCTGGAAGCGGCCCATCAAGACCTGGTACAACCGCTTCAAGGGCCTCAAGGACGGCCCGGCCGACGCGCCCAGGCGCCTGGTGGCCGTGGGCGAGCGGGTTTACGCCACCCTCGACCTCCACGGCCCGCTCCTCGTCCTCGACGCCGCCACGGGCAAGACCGTCCGCCAGTACGCCCAGACGAAGTGGGCCGAGGAGATAATCGTCTCGGACGGCACGCTTTTCGTCCTGGTCGGCACCGGTTCGATTGGCGACGGGCGCCGAGCCGAAAGGCCCGCCGAGAAGCGCACCATCCTGGCCATCGAGCCGGAGAGCGGCCGCACGCTCTGGAAGGCCAGCGACGTGGTCGCCGCGCTCACGATGGCCGTGGATGCCGACCACCTCTACTACTTCAACTTCGCCGACAAGCGCCTGAAATGCCTCGACCGTCGCGCGGGACAGCAACTGTGGGTTTCCGAGCCGCTGCCCGCCCCGGAGAAGCAGCGCTCGTTTTTCGCCTCGAAACTCGTCGTCGCCGACGGGGTGGTCCTCCTCGCCAGCGGCGAGCACTCCGGGATGATAAAGTCGGGCGGGGGCGCGACCCGCCCCGACACCCTCACCGCCCTCTCCGCCCGCGACGGCAAGACCCTCTGGCAGGCCGAGCACCCGCCCTCCGGGTATAGTTCACCCGAAGACCTCTTCGTCATTGACGGGGTCGTCTGGTGCGAGGCGAGTTCGAATGGTCGGCTCGACGGCACGGTCGTCGGCTACGATCTGAAGACGGGGAAGGTCGTCGCGAAGTTCGCCTGCGACAAGAAGAGTTACTGGTTCCACCACCGTTGCTATCCCGGCCGGGCGACCCCCCGCTACATCATCACCTCGCGCACTGGGCTGGAGTTCATAGACCTGAAACGGCGAACCTGGGATCTCAACCACTGGGTGCGCGGGGCCTGTCTCTATGGCATCATGTTGGCCAACGGCCTGGTTTACACCCCGCCGTGTCCGTGCATCTGCTACGCCGAGGCGATGGTCCACGGCTTCAGCGCCTACGCCCCCGCCCCGGCCAGTCCTGTCTCCGAGCCCACGACCCGCCTGGAGAAAGGGCCTGCCTACGGGGCGAGATTCGACGCCCGACTCTCGGCGGGCGACTGGCCGACCTATCGCCACGACAACTCCCGAAGCGGCGCGACCATTGCCTCAGTTCCCGCCACTCTGGCCACGGCCTGGGAGCGCGACCTCGGCGGCAGGTTGACCGCGCCGACCATCGCCGACGGGAAGGTCTTCGTCGCCCAGACTGACCGCCACAGCCTCCACGCGCTCGATGCCGACACCGGCCGCCCCCTCTGGCGGTTCGTTGCCGGTGGCAGGATCGACTCCCCGCCCACCTGGTTCGAGGGGCGGCTGCTCTTCGGCTGTGCCGACGGCTACGTCTATTGCCTCCGCGGGGAGGACGGGGCGTTGGCCTGGCGCTTTCTGGCCGCGCCCGCCGACCAGCGGATCGTCGTCCGCGAGCAACTGGAGTCGAAGTGGCCAGTCCACGGCAGCGTGCTCGTCCAGGATGGCGTGGCATGCTTCGTCGCCGGGCGTTCGGCTTTTCTCGACGGCGGCATGCGCTACTACCGCCTCGACGCCCGGACGGGAAAACTCATCGGCGTGAAGACCTTCGACCACCGCGACCCGAAGACCGGCAAGAGCCTCCAGGACTACATCAAGTGGCTGAACATGCCGGTCGCCCTGCCCGACATCCTCAGCAGCGACGGCAAACGGGTGTACATGCGTTCGCAAGCGCTGTCGCCCGACGGTGAACGGCTCGAGATCGGACCGAAGATGGCCGGCGCCGCGGAGGGCTCTATCCAGGGCGGCCAGACCACCCACCTCTTCTGCCCCACCGGCTTCCTCGACGACGCCTGGTTCCATCGCTCCTACTGGCTCTACGCCAGCCGATGGTCGAGCGGCTGGTGTGGATACTACGTGGCGGGGAAGAATGCCCCGGGCGGCAAGATAATGTGTGTGGGCGACCGGTTGGTCTATGCCTACGGCCGCAAGCCGCAGTTCTACCGCTGGACGACCCCGCTGGAGTTCCGGCTCTACGCCGCCACGAAGGTCTGGAAGCGCGCACCGCGAAAGCCCCAGCGATCGAAAACCACGAAGGCGAAGCAAGGCGGGCGCCGACGGGCGGCCGGCCCGGTGGCCAACGACGAGAACTACGCCTGGCGGACCGACGTGCCGCTCCTCGTCCGCGCGATGGTCCTGGCGGATGGCAGGCTCTTCATCGCCGGCCCGCGCGATCTTTTCGACGAGAGCCGCCTCGGGCGCGCGGCCGTTGGCAACCGGGCGGTCTTCGAGAAGCAGGAGAAGGCCCTGCTCGGGCGGGGGCCGGCCTTGCTCTGGGCGATTGATGCGCGCAGCGGCAAGAGGCTCGCCGAGGCCAGTCTCCCCGCCACCCCGGTCTTCGATGGGATGGCCGCCGCCGATGGGCGGCTGTTCGTCGCCACCGCGAGCGGCAAGGTCGTTTGCCTCGCGGGCGGGAAGCGATAGGATACGCGACGCGGGGCGGGACGCCCCGCCCGGGAGGAATGGACCTCCTGGTGGCACAGGCATTCTTGCCTGTGCGGG
>CAYYCI010000529.1:0-3417 GCA_964470215.1 uncultured Planctomycetota bacterium | reverse complement strand
TGTTGTTTCTTGCGAACTTCGTTTTCGTGTTCATGCACCTCTGGGCATGCGTGCGGCGGCGCCTCTTCCGCCTGATCCCCCATGCCCTCTTCACCCCCTTCTACTGGGTGCTAATCAGCCTGGGGGCCTGGAAGGGCTTCCTCCAACTCTTCACCAGGCCCTTCAAGTGGGAGAAGACCCATCACGGCCTCGACGAGGCAGCGAGGACGCGCCGTGGGTGAGATGTTCCGCGTGGTGAGCCTTCTGGTGGCGGTGGCCTGGTCGGCCACGGGCGCCGAGTGGTGGAACAAGGCGTGGTCCCACCGCAAGCGGGTGCGTGTGCGGCTGGCGCCGGCCGCCCCGCTCGGCTTCGACTATCGCCCGCCCGACCGCCGCGGCGACGAGGTCGTCGCCGCCGAGGCCGTCATCCAGACCGAAATCCCGCTCAAAGCCGGCCCAGCCAACGAGGTGCGAGTGGTGGATTCCGCCGGGAACCTCCTGCCGTGTGTGGTCAGCGGGCCGGACAGCGCGGGACTCCTCCACGTCGTCTTCCCTGCCAGGCGGGTGGTCGTGGGGCAAGTCCTCGAGGCGATAGGCGAGAAGACCACGGTGGTGCGCATCTCGCCCGGGCGCGACAAAGCCGTCCAGCCCGGCATGGCCTTCGTCATCTTCTCCGCCTGGGAACCGGCCGCCAGGCTGGTCGTCGAACAGGTCGAGGCCAAGACCGCCAGGGCGCGTGTGGTCGAGCGAAACGTGCCCGCAATCGCAAAAGGCACGGCCATCCGCTCCGAGGTCATCACCGACGCCGAATACTCCATCTACTACGGGAACCCGAACTCGAAGGAGCCGGCGCCCGGGTGGAAGGCGCCTAGCGCGCCGGTCACCCAGTACGGCTGGCGGATATCGAGCGTGCCGATGTCGGTCGAGCAACTGCGCGCGGTGATGCGCGGGGGGCCGGGCTACATCGGCGCCCGCTCCGACACCGAGGTCAACAACCGCTCCAATCCCTTCGACTACGGCTCCGAGACCTACTACGTGAGCGCCTACGAGGGCATGGTGCACTGCGACTTCCCGGGGCTCTATCGCTTCTCGATAGACTCTGGCGGACCGGCCTATCTTTTCGTTGACGGCCGCCTGGCGGCCCAGCGCCCCGGGTTCTTCCTCCAGACCGGCCAGTTCGAGCACCGCGGCAAGATCGAACTCGACCAGGGCGTCCACCACTTCGTCCTCCTCGCCACCGAGAACGCCAAGCGGCGGGTCACACGCCTTGCCTGGCAGCCGGTGACCGCCACGGTCTTCTCGCTGATGCCGGAGAGCGCGTTCACGGCCCGGGTGCCCGCGGTGCCGGTGGGCTACGAGACCCGCGACGGCGGCCCGCAGGTGTTTTTCACCGTGGAGTTGCCCGCGCTGAGGCTCAAAGGCCCCGGCGGGACGCTCTACCAGTTCGCACAATTCCGGAACCGCTCGCCGATGCCGGCGGGCGGGGCCCAGGCGAAGTTCTTCTGGGACTTCGGCGACGGCGATCAATCGCGCCAGAGCGAGCCCGAGCATCTCTACACCCTCGCGGAGAAGAAGACCGCGTTCAAGGTCGCCCTGCGAGTGGTCGGTCCGGGAGGCGAGATAGGCGCTTACCGGCGCACGGTCTTCTGCACCCCACGTCGTTCCGAGAGGCTCAATCTCGCTCTGGAGGTGATGAGTTTCGCCAACATCGCCTACGACGACGAGAAGACCACCATTGCGGCACGCGTCCGCAGCGCCAACCACAGCCCCGTGATGGTCCGAGCCGTCGGGCGCCTGACGACCTCGAAGGGCAAACAAGTCATCCTCAACTCCCTCCTCCCTATTGCCGGGCAGGACGAGAATTTCTGTATCCTGCCCCTCGACCTCAAAGAGATCGCGGGCCGCCGAGCGCTCGTTGACCTCGAGGTCCTGGTCGGGAAGGAGCGGGTGCTCTCGACCGGGGCCCGGGTCGTCCCTTCCGACGCGCTCTTCGGGCGGGGGACCGTGAAGGCGAGCCAGGCGGGAATCACGCTGAAGGCCGAGGGGCCCCTGGTCGGGCTGGCCTATCAGGGCCAGGCGCCCTCGCGGGACTACGAGTTGGCGATCAAGTTCTGGGCCTCGAATCCCGAGGGCTTCCCGTCGGTCGTCTTCCCGACCGAGAAGGCCGCGAGACTCTTGAGGGCCGAGAGGTGGGCCGGGGGCCTTCGCCCACAGCGGGCCCACGACCTCCGCCTGAAAGTCACCGGGAAGAACCTGGAGGCCAGCGCCGACGGCAAGACGGTCCTTTCCGCGAGCCTCGAGACCTGTCCTCCGGCCGCGGAGGCTCTCGGCCAACTCGCCCCGCTGGGCGTCGCGATCCCCCACGGCGGCAAGCTGGTCCTCACCGCAATGATGGTCCGCAGCCTGAAGAGCGCCGGCGAGAAGAAGGCCGAGGGCGATTGGCTTCAGTTGCTCAAGCCCCCCGGCCTCGATGGCTTCCGCCCCTACAGCCCCGACGAACTCGACCTCCTGCGCAGCGGCCTCGGCGCGCTCTTCGACCACGAGGGACGTCGCGTCATGCTCTGCGCCGAGGTCGAAGAGCCCGACCGCCACCTGCGATGGGTCTTCGCCCGCTACATCCACGAACAGATGCTCGCCAGGCGGTGGCGCCTGCTCCTGTTCGGGGACGCCATGTCGAACCTCGTCGGTCCGGACGAGAGTTTCACCGACTACGTCGGCATCCTCAAGGCTCGCTTCGAGAGAGCCGGGCGGCCATTCGACTTTGTGCCGAGGTCTTCGGGGGTAGCGCCCGCCCTCGCCGACATCATCCTCTTCGGCAACACGCTGAAGCGGCTCGACCCGCTGCCCGACATCATCGTCCTTTGCCCTGGCCTCGGCGACGTTGCTCACGCGGTCGGCCTGCGCGACTTCGTCCGCTCGTTCGACGTGATGATCGATCTGGTGCGGGCCACGGGCAAGAGCATCCAGCTGATAATCGTCAGCCCACCGCCCTCGCCGTGGAACAGGCGCCTGTCGGCCGACTACGCCCGCGCCCTCCGCCGCCTCGCCCGGGACCATCACGTCCACTTCGTGGACCTCCACGAGCTGATGACCCGCCGCGGTGCGGCCGCCGACCCCAACTGGGCCGAGCACCACTACTCCATCCCCGAGACCGATGGCCTCTACTACGAGAACCCCAACGAGGCCGCCCAGAAACTGATCGCCGACGCCATCGAGAAAGCCCTCCAATGAACGACCCGCAACACTCCGACCTCCAGGAGTACCTCGGACAGCAGGTCGTCGTGGACACCCGCTCCACATACATCATACTCGGCACCCTGACCGCCATCGGCCGCGACTGCCTGACACTCGAGAACGTGGACGTCCACGACACCACCGACTCCGAGTCCACGAAGGACCACTACATCATGGAGTCCCATAAACTCGGCATCCGCACCA
>CAYYCI010000528.1:0-3420 GCA_964470215.1 uncultured Planctomycetota bacterium | reverse complement strand
GCCATGTTCTGGCGGCGCTGGTGAGGAAGAGTGTTGGGCGCCCTGCTCGCCGAGACCGTCGTTGGCCTCCTGGTTACCGTCGTGGCCAACGGCGCGCTGCTCTATTGCGGCCACCTGGTAGCCAGACGCCTATGGTCGGGGGAGCGGCCATCGGTTCGCCTTGTGGCCAATGGTCTCGTGTCCCTGGCGCTCGCGCTGGCCATCTTCTACCCCCTCGCGCTGGCGGGCTTGTTCAACCGCTGGAGCGTGGTCGTCTGTTGCCTGGTCATCGGGGCGGGCGCCCACATAGCGTGGGGCCGCCACCGAGCCTTGCGGAACGAACCTCGGGCTCTCGTAGCGTGGGCCAGGGCGCTCGCCCACTCGCGCGGAGCCATCCTCGGTCTCGGAGCGGCGATTGTCCTGGCCTTCGCGGCTTTCCGGGCCGCCACCAGGCCGCCGCTGTCGTGGGACTCCCTGACCTATCACGACTTCCTGGCCGGGACGTGGGTCCAGGCGGGCAGGCTCGTCCGCCCCTCGCTTCCGCGCGCCGCCGAGGGCTACTGGTATCTCCCATGCCACTTCGAGGCCCTGGTCGCCTGGGCGATGGTGCCGTTCCACGGCGACTTCGTGGTCAATTTCGTCAACTTTCCGATCCTGGCTCTCCTGGCGATGGCCACGTATGCGCTGGGGCGGGAGTTGGGGCTGTGCGTGTTCAACGCATCGCTGTCGGCTGCTTTGTTCTGTGGCTCGCCGGCAGTGCTTGCGTATCTTTGTACCCAGTACAACGACATCCTGGTTCCCGCGCTGCTGGTTGCCGGTTGCTTGTTCGCGCTCAGGTTCACACGCGCTCTGGCGTGGAGAGATGCAGTGTTGGCCTTCCTGGCATGTGGCCTTGCGGTGGGGACCAAGTATTCGGCGGTTGTGCCCTCGGCGCTGATTTGCCTGACGGTGGTGGTCGCAGCCTTGCGAGGAGGAGGCTTTCGCCGCGGGGCAGCTGGCTTGGCTCTCGGTCTGGTCGTTGTAATTGCCGCGGGGTTCCCCAAGTACCTGGCCAATTGGGCGGAGGAGGGGAATCCGTTCTACCCGGTTCCCGTGCGGTTGTTTGGTCGGGCGGTTTTTCGGGGCTCGCCCTATTTTATTGAGCAAGAGAAAAGGCTCGGGAGAGGAACGTGGCGGGACGACCTGCGCCAGATGCGGACCATCTCGACCTACGCCTACGGGGCGGAGCCGACGCCCCTGACCTGGGGCCCGAAACTGCCGCTTGTCCTCGTCCTGGCGGTTCTCGGCCTGGTTGCGGCCAGGCGGACGGGCCAGCCTGCGGCCGTCTGGCTGGTCGGGCTGTGGTGGGCCGTGCCGCTTGCGCATTTCTATCTTGACCCCTCGTCGACCGCCGTGGCCACACGGCGGTTCTGGCAGGAGAGTTCCGCCCGCTTCATCGCCCCGTCGGTCGCGTTGATGAGCGTGGGGGCGGTGGTGGGGCTGTCGGTGTTGCGTTCGCCGGCGGTGAGGCTTCTGGGACGCGCGATGCTCTGCGGGCTTTTCCTCTACGACCTTTGTGTGATGACGGTCGTGCCCGACTCGCCAGCGGTTCTGGCCGCGCTCGGGGTCGCCCTGCCGGTCGCGTTGGGAGTTGCGGCGTGGTGGCGGCTGCCGCGAGGCGTGCTCCTGCGGCGCATCCTCGTGGCGGGGGCGTGTGTCGCGACTGTGCTGGGGGTCTGTGGCCTGAAAGCGTTCCGGGACGCCAAGCGGTGGCGCTTCTATGCAACGAGGCTGGAGCTCCATCCCTTCCCGCGCCACTACGTCGAGGGCTGGGCCGCTTGTGATGTGCCGGGGGAGCGGCGAGTCATCGCCCTGGCCAGTTACGAGCGGCGGCTCGGCAACCACTGGTTCTTCTACCCGCTGATGGGGCGGCGGCTCCAGAACCGAGTGCTCTACGTGCCAGTGGTCGGCGCCGATGAGAAACCGGACCAGGAAGCGTGGCTGCGCCGGCTCGAGCGGGGCGGGGTGAGCCACGTCTTCATCCAGCTCAATCAGGCTGTCGCCCCCGGCGCTGCGGGTCGCGCGCCGGTGGAGGCCAATTGGATGGCGAGGCGGCCGGAGCGGTTCGCGCTGGTCGGCTCCGGTGCCCACTACCGCATCTACCGGGTTCGCTGAGCGTTCTTCTCGATCGGTCGCTTCTTGAGGCTCACGGCGACGCCGCGGTCGTGCATGTGCAGGAAGAGTGTCTCCAGGTCGGAGTTGGTGGTGATGGCCTCGATATAGCGAGGGTCGGGGCGGGGCCAAACCATGTTATGGGCGATGACCAACCCGCCAGGCCGGACGAGCGGCAGGAGTTTCTTCAGGTAGTCAATGTAGCCGCTCTTGTCGGCATCGAGGAAGACGATGTCAATCGGCTCCTTGATGCCGGTGACGGTCTTGTGTGCGTCGCCCTCGACAATGGTGGCGATGTCATCCACTCCGGCGCGCTTGAAGTTCTCCCTGGCGAGGCGGATTTTGTTGGCATCGATCTCGAAGGTGGTGAGTTTTCCACCGGTGGCGCGAAGGGCCAGGCAGAACCAGAGGGCCGAGTAGCCGTTCGAGGTGCCAATCTCGACGACGTGTTTGGCGCCCACCGCCTCGGTCAGGAGGCGGAGCAAGCGGCCATCCTCCTTCGGCACGTTGGCCATTCCGCGGCTCTGGTGGAGGCGCATGTCCTCGAGGACCTCGAGGATGCGCTTTTCGGCGGCGGAGTTCGCCAGTGAATCGGCCTGTGGCACAGGGGGGCGGGGGCGGCCACGCCTCGGCGGCCCGCCCGCCAGCGCAACTGCGGCTGCAATCACGACACTCAGCCCAAGCCAACACATTCGCACCATCTGACCGCTCCTCCTTCTCGTGCAGCACTCGCCGCAGGGTATCAGGTTGGGCGTGGGGAAAGCAAGCCCACTGCCTGAGACGGGCGCGACCCCCAATTGTAGGTAATGCCCTTCTCCTGGTTTCCGGGAATAAGCGGCGGACCGGAGGGGCCGAGACTATGAACGGAGCCAGGAGGTCAACGCGCGAGGGACAGGGGCAGGAGCGGCTTTGGCACGCTTTTTGCGCCGCAATCAATTGTCAGGCGAGAAGGAAAAGAATGCCCTGGGTGCCGGCCAAACCCGCGCGGTCGTTCCCAAAGACCGAGGCTTGAGCGTCTTGCGCGCGCTCGGCCGAGCATTCTTTTCCTTCTCGCCTGCATTAGAAGCCTACGGTGCAGAAAAGCGTGCCAAAGCCGCTCCTGCCCCAGCGAGCTATCACCGAGGGCTTGCTGACTGACTCGCCAGGGGCTCTGCACCAGTGTCGGTCGCGAAATGTCTGGGGAATGCGAGTGTGGTTGGTCGTGGGCGGATCACCTACAGTCTCGGGTCGCCCCCGCCTGACACGGGCCTGCCTGGGGTCGTTGAGCGACCACGGTCGGGGGAGGCGGGG
>CAYYCI010000527.1:0-3428 GCA_964470215.1 uncultured Planctomycetota bacterium | reverse complement strand
GCGGCCAGCGTGGCCGGCCTGCTCCTGACCACCGACGCCCTCGTGGCCGAAATCCCCGAGAAGAAGGAGAAAGGCGGCCACGGGCCCGACTACGGCGGTGAGTTCTGAGCGAGGGGAGCGTCTGTCATGCCGACATACGACTTCCGATGTCTCGAGTGCAAGAAGAAGTTCACCCTCACCATGACGTGGGCCGAGTTCGACAAGTGCAAGGGCAAGCCAAAGTGTCCCAAGTGTGGCAAGAAGAAGGTCGAACAGGTCTACGGCACCCAGATGGTGAAGACCTCCAAGAAGTCCTGACCGCCCTCCCATCCCACCCGGGCCGGCGCCCAGCCCCGCGGGCGCCGGCCCGCCACACCTCCCCACCTCACCGATAACTCCCCTTCAGGCGGCCGCGGCCCGACCCATGTGAGGCCCCGCCCCGCGTCCTTGCGTTGCTGCAATCCTTGTCCCCCAAGGGCGCGTTGCAGCCGCGGCAACCCGTCGCTATACTCTGAACGGTCTGGCGTCGAGGCTCGAGTGGCATCTGATCATCGGCCATGTGGATTCTGATTTCCCTATTCGGCCTCTCGCTCGCCGTGGTAGCCTGGAGTTGCTTCGGCTACTACGTCCACCTCCGCCTGGTCGCCCTACTGCGCCCCCGCGAGGAGAACGCCCTCGACTGCCCAAACCTGCCGCTGGTCTCCGTCGTCGTCCCCTGCCTCGACGAGCGGGAGCAAATCGTCGAGAAGTACCACAACCTCCGCGACCAGGGCTACCCGAAGGACCGCCTCGAGATAGTCTTCGCCGACGGCGGCTCGCGGGACGACACCCTCGACCTCCTCGAGCGCCAGGCCGCCGACGACCCGACCGTCAAGATCATCCGCTGTCCCAAACCGGGCAAGGTCAACCAACTCAACTACGTCCTCCCCCAACTGCGCGGCGAGATAGTGGTCAACACCGACACCGACGGGCGCATGGAGCCCGACACCCTGAGCGAGTTGGTTCGGGAGTTCTACCGCGACCCGCGGGTCGACGTGGTCGGGGCGTTCACCTATCCCTCCGACGCGCTGGATATCGAGCAGTGCTACTGGCTGGGGCAGAACCGCGGCCGCCTCCTCGAGACCGACTACCACGCCGCCAGCATCGTCATCGCCGTTTGCTACGCGTTCCGACGCTCCCTCATCGAGAAGTTCCCCGACGATGTGGTCGCGGACGATATCCACGTGGCGTTCGAGGCAAACACCCGTGGGCGGCGGGCCATCTACTCCCGGCGGGCGGTGGTCCGCGAAACCCGTGGCCCGCGGTCCCTCTCGGAGTTCTTCCCCCACAAGTTCCGCAAGTCGAACGCCTTCTTGCGCGAGATGCTGCGTTTCCTCTATCGCCTGCCCGAGATGCCGCGGGGCTGGCGCCTCATCTACGCCAGCAAACTCCTCCAACTCTCCCTGCTGCCCATCGCGGGCCTGCTCGTTCTCCTGGTCGCCGGCTCGCTCCTGACCCTGGGCCGCTACGACGTTGTGATCATGGGCTTCGCCTTCCTCCTGGCGCTCTTCGCCATCACGGTGGGGGTGTTCCATTCGGTGAAGGTTCCCGCGGGCCCGACCGCGTTCGACCTGGCCACGTTCTTCCGCACGTTCGTCTACAGCAACGTCATCATGCTCCTCACCGGCCTGTCGTATCCCTTCTACCACCAGACGAGCCGCTACAGGCGCCTGGCCGCCCGACCGGCCGAGCAACCCAACGAGACGGAGCAGGCGGTTGACCACGAAACGCCTTGAAAGCGTTCTGGACCTTGCCCCTCTCCTGCGCTGCCCGAGTTGTAGCGGGGATGCCCTGGCCCGGGGCGATGGCCAGTTGCTTTGCCACGGCTGCAACGCCTCTTTCCAACTCGACGACGGCGTCCTCGTGATGCTCACCCCGGAGCAAGCGGCCCGCGCCGGCGAGGCGTTCGCCCGCGAACTCGAGGACTGGGACCGCAACGCCGACTTCTACCTCCGCGAGGCTCGCTCTCCGCTATTCCGGCTGCTCACCTGGGGCAAGTGGCGAACCTATCGCCTCGACCGCGAAAAGCCCCCCATGCGCATCCTCGACCTCGGAGCCGGCACGGGCTACTTCTCACGCCTGTTGCTCGACTGCGGCCACGAGGTCATCACGATGGATTTCTCGCCCAACATGCTGCGCCTCGGCCAACAAGCATATCGTCTACCCTTGTTGATTCAGGCGGCGGTCCCGCCGCTCCCTTTCCGCGACGGGGCGCTCGATGCCGTGGTTGCCAACGGCCTCCTCCACCACTGCAAGGCACAAGGCACAATGCTCGAAACGGTCCGAGAGATAGTCAGGGTGCTCCGGCCGGGCGGCCTCTTCCTGCTCTACGACCGGAACGGGGCGCTTCTGGGCCGCCACCTCCATCATTTCGTCATGCGCGTCAAGGGAGCCCTGGAACGGCGCCGCCGGTTCGTCAGTTCGTCGGCAACCTGCGAGCCAGACTTCAACGACGCCGACCTTCGGGTCATCCTCGATTCCGGCCTGACTGTCGAGAGGCGGCGCGATGTCTCTTCCCTTGCCACGTTCGTGTCCATAGTGGTGACCAACACGGTCGAGTACCTCGGCTGGCCGCGGCTGGCCGCAGGCCTGCGATTTCTGGCGTGGCCGTTCGCTGCCATCGGCGAATCGCTCTTGCCGCTGAAGGCCCTGACCGTGGAGCAGTGTGTGCGTTTCCGAAAGCCCGACGCGTGAACTGTCAATGGGCGGTCTGATGAGCGCGGAGACCAGGGTGCTGATGGTCTGGCCGTCGGTGCCGGGCCGCCAACTCCACGGCTTCCTGCCCCTGGGCTTCGGCTACCTGGCGGCCAACCTCCCGTCAAGTTGCGAGGCGAGGTTGTGGGACGGGGTCTTGGAGCCGAGACCGAATGCACAGGTGGTGGCCGAGGTTGAGCGCTTCGCCCCGGACCTCGTCGCGCTCTCCGTCTGGCACTCCAATCTTCCGGCAGCCAGAGAGGTCATATCCGCGATCAGGGAGAGATTCCCTGGTTTGCCGATTGTCGTCGGCGGGCCGACCGTCTGTGGAGCAGGGGAGAGGGTCTTCGAGGTCATCGAGGCGGACTATGCCATCATCGGCGAGGGGGAGAAGCCCTTCGCTCGGTTGGTCGAACTGTTGCGCGAGGGGCGCCTCGACGACGAGGAGGCCAGGCGCTCGGTCCCAGGGCTTTCTTTCCGATGCGATGGCCAGGTGCTCGCCAATCCACCACGATGGGTCCCCCTCGATGAAATCGCGCCCTGCGACTACGACTTCATCCGCCTCGACGAATACCTCGCACGGGGCTACCGCTACGGCGTTCATCCCCGGGCAAGGCGCACCGCCCCGATCATGACCACCCGTGGCTGCCCATACGGCTGCCGCTACTGTAGCGCGTCCCTGATCAATGGCACGAAGGTGCGCAAGCGACCCGTCC
>CAYYCI010000526.1:0-3440 GCA_964470215.1 uncultured Planctomycetota bacterium | reverse complement strand
ACCTCCGGGGACGGGGCCTCGCCTCCGGCGGCCGTGCCGCTTGAGATGCTTGACCGCGCCTCGGGGGCCACCTATCATGCCTTGCGAGATGAAACGCCAGTGGGCGATAAGGATTGCTGTCCTCGCAGTGGGCTTCGGGGGGGTGGTGGCGCAGGTGCTCGTCCTGCGCGAGATGGTCGTGACGTTCTACGGGAACGAACTGTCGCTGGGGGTGATGCTGGCGTGTTGGTTGGGTTGGACGGGCCTCGGAAGCCTGGTGCTCGGGCGCCTCACTCGCCGCGTCCGCCCGCAGGAGGGCTTCCTGGCGGGACTGATGGTCGCCGGCGCTCTGGTGTTGGTGGTGACGGTGGTTGTGGCTCGCCTGGCGAAGGTCCTGGTGGGGCTGCCCGAGGGGGCGGTGCTCGGCTTCCTGGGGAATCCGCTCGCCGTGCTGAAGGGGATTGTGGCTTTCCTGGCGAGGCCGGGCGAGACAGTGGCCGCTTTGGCGGCCGCGAGGACGGTTTCCATCGGCCAGGTCAGGCCGTTCGGCCTTATGCTCAGTTGCTCGTTGGGCGTGCTGGGACCGTTCTGCCTGGTCAATGGCTTGATTTTCCCCGTGGCGTGTCGCGTGGCGACGCGAGTGGAGGGAGGGGGCGGGGTGGGGCGCGTCTATCTGGCTGAGGCGCTGGGCGCGGCGGCCGGTGGCGCGGCCTTCAGTTTCCTCCTCGTGGGTCTCGTCGAGCCGGTGCCGCTGGCCGCCGGGGTGGGTGTGGCGTGGTGCTGCGCCGCGGGGCTTCTTCGCCAGGGAGGCCCAGAGGGGCGGTCGGTGGCTGGCGCGATGCCCGCGGCCATCGGCTTCCTCGCTCTGGCGCTGTTGCTCGCCACCGGCAAGGCTCGCTCGCTCAACGACGCCATCGAGGCGGGCTACTGGCTGCCGTTCGAGGATGTGGTGACGCGCGAGTCGCGCTACGGGCGAGTGTCGCTCCAGGCGGGGATGCCTGGCGGCCAGCGCCAGTGGAGCCTTTACCATAGCGGGGTGCTCTCGTTCAGTTATCCCGACCCTCCGGTTGCCGAGGGGCAGGTTCATCTGGCGATGCTCGAACACCCGGGGCCGCGTCGGGTTCTCTTGCTGGGCGGGGCGCTCGGCGGGGCGGTCCGGGAGGTGCTCAAGCACCCGTCGGTGGAGCGGGTGTGGTGTGTGGAGTTGGACCCGGTGGTGGTGAGGCTGGTGGGGGAGAACTTCCCCCCGGATGCCCTCTCGGCACTGCGCGATCGCCGTGTGGAGTTGGTGGTGAGCGACGGGCGCGCCTTCCTGAAGCGGACCGACGAGCGATTCGACGTGGTCTTGTGTTCCGAGGGGCCGCCGCAGACGGCGCAGAACAATCGCTTCTACACGGCCGAGTTCTTCCGCGAGGTGGCGGAGGTGTTGGAGCCTGGGGGGGTGTTTTCTTTTCGGGTGGCTGCCGGCCACAACTACATCCCGGCCGAGGTCGGGCGCCTCCTGGCCTCGTTGAAGCGAACGCTCGAGACGGCGTTCGCTGAGGTCGTGGTTTTTCCCGGCGCCACGTGCACGTTCCTTGCCTCGAGGCGGCCCGGGAGCCTGACCTACGACCTGATGTTGCTCTCGCAGCGGATGGCCGAGCGGGGGGTGGAGACCTCGTATGTTGACGCGAGCATATGGGAGGCGGACCTGGTGGGCGGGCGCTTGGAGGAGTTGCAGGCGGCGCTCCGCTCGCCGGCGCCGTTGAACCACGACCTTCGCCCCGCCTGCTACTACTACGAGGCCCAGCGCTGGAGTGCGCTCCAGAGGGCCAGGGCGCCTGGTGCCGCGAGGAGGCTGCTGGACCTCGGGCGCCTCCTGGCGTTTCTCCACGACAAGCCGTGGCTGGCCCCGAGCGTGTTCCTCGGCCTCCTGGCGCTCCTGGCGTTGGTCGGGGGCCTGGTGTGGGGGAGGGCGCGCGATGGCGCGCTCTCGTTCTCCATCGCCTCGACTGGCCTGATCGAGATGGGGGTCGAGTTTTCGGTCCTCCTGGGCTTCCAGGTGGTCTATGGCTACGTTTACCACTATCTGGGCGTGCTGGTGGCCTCGTTCATGGTGGGGCTGGCAGTGGGGGCGTGGGGGGCGGGGGAGTGGTGCCGGCGTGGGCGGGCGAGTTGGGCGAGGATGCTGGCGGTGCAGTTGGCCGTTTGCGCATACCCACTCGTCCTGCTGGGCTTCCTGATGTTGACGACACGCGCCGAACTTGGCTCGGTGCCCGAACTGGCGGCGGTGGTCTTCAGCGCGGTGGCGCTGGTGGCCGGACTGGTCGGTGGGCTACAGTTCCCGCTGGCCGTGGCGCTCCACAGCGAGAGCGAAGGGTCGGCGGGTGCGTTCTACGGCTTCGACCTCTTTGGTTCCTGCCTGGGTGCGCTGGGCGTCAGTTCGGTGATGGTGCCGCTGATTGGGCTGACGGGGGTGTGCTGGGTTCTCAGCGCCCTGGGCGGGTTGGGCTTGATCGCCCTTGTGGCCGCGAGGCCGACCTGGCGCCGGCGCCGTGTCCTGTAGGCGGGCCGTCTCGGCCCGCGGCCCGTGAGCGAGAGCCTGTCGCCGAAATCCCGCGAGGCAGGTCAGTACCACCAGTAACCCCAGCCCCAGCCGTAGTAGGGACCGGGCCAGGTATAGTAGCAGCGGCAACGCCACTCGGGGCGCGGCTCGTCCCAGAGGTAGAGTTCGCGGATTGCGACGACGGGGTAGGTGTATTGGATTTCGCCGAGGGGCCTGGCTTCCTTCGCCTTGATCTCGCCGCCGATGGTCACGCGCGCCCCCTTGCAGTAAACCTCGGGGTCGAAGAACTCAGGTGTCCTGGCGACGAACCTCCCGCGCGAGTAGCGGGCCTCGAGGGGCATGCCGGAGGAGTCGAGCGGGGTCTCGAGGACGACGAACTCGGTGCCGTCCTTGCGGTTGAGGGTCTGGATGACGTGCCCGCCCCAGATGACCACCGAGCCGCGGTAGGCGTCGGGGTTTTTCAGAACCATCGGGAAAGTGAGGTTGGGGGTGGCCTTGCTGCGCAGTTCCTTCGAGATGGGGTAGGCGCACCCGGCTGCGAGAGCGGACAGGACGAGCACCGCAACTCTTCTGGCCATCGCCTCTCCTCCACAACCGATTTTAGGACTTCTCCACGCCGGTTTCAAGACCGTGGGCCGGGAGTGCCTGCTCCGCGTCCGGGTTGTGTAGGCGGGGCGTCTCGCCCCGCGTCCGCCACAGGCTGGAAAGCCTGTGCCACCAGAATCAGACAAAGGGCATGGAAAGCCTGAGACTATGAAGGAAACCCGCGCGTGGGCGTGAAGGAGACCGGGGATGTGGGCTTTGGCACGCTCTTGTGCACCGTGGGTTTCTAATGCAGGCGAGAAGGAAAAGAATGCTTTACCCAAAGAGCACAAGACGCGTCGCCCACGGCGTTTCGGAACGCCGAACAGTGGTT
>CAYYCI010000525.1:0-3440 GCA_964470215.1 uncultured Planctomycetota bacterium | reverse complement strand
TGGGAAAAACAAGTGCCTTTGTGGACGCCCCGGCCCGGCGCTATAATCCCCTCACCGACGATTAGGAGCAGTGGGATGAGGACGAAGATCGTGGCGACCGTCGGGCCCGCCTCTTCTTCCCCGGAAGTCCTCGAGGCGCTCATCGAAGCGGGGGTGGACGTCTTCCGGCTGAATTTCTCCCACGGCACCCACGAAGCCCACGCCGAGGCCTTCCGCACGATTCGCTCCATTGCCGACCGGCTCGAGGCCAACATCTGCATCATGCAGGACCTCCAGGGGCCGAAAATCCGAACCGGGCGCCTCAAGAACGGCGGGCCGGTCGAACTGCGCCCCGGCAAACAGGTCACCATCACGACCCGGGCAATCGTCGGCGACGCGAACTGCTTCTCGACCACATATCGTCGCCTTCCCAGGGACGTCAAGAGGGGCGACACCATCCTGCTCGACGATGGCGTCCTGGCTCTACGGGTCAGCGGTGTTGGCAAGGAGGCGGTTCGCTGCAAGGTGATCGTCGGGGGATTGCTGGGCGAACACAAGGGGATAAACCTCCCGGGTGTGCTCGTCAGCGCCCCGGCCCTCACGCCCAAGGACCGCCGCGACCTGGCGTTCGGCCTGGACCTCGGGGTCGACGCGGTCGCGTTATCATTTGTGCGCCGGGCCAGCGACATCCGCAAGGCGCGGCGCCTCATCCGCCGTCGCAATGGCGACGCCCCGGTAGTGGCCAAGATCGAGCAGCCGGAGGCCGTCGAGGACCTCGAGGCGATCTTCGAGGAGACCGACGCGGTCATGATCGCGCGCGGCGACCTCGGGGTGGAACTCTCCCCCGAAGCCGTCCCAGTCCTCCAGAAGCGCATCATCCGCGAGGCCCTCGACCGGGGCAAGCCGGTGATAACCGCCACCCAGATGCTCGAGTCGATGGTCAACAACCCCCGGCCGACCCGCGCTGAGGCCTCCGACGTTGCGAACGCGATCTTCGACGGCACCGACGCCGTGATGCTCTCGGCAGAGACAGCCGTCGGGCGCTACCCGGTGGAGGCCGTCCGCATGATGGTGCGGATCGCCGAGGCGGCTGAGGAAGTCGCCGAGCCTCCCGAATGCGAGCCGTTGGACCGCGGGCCGATGAGTGTCCCTGCCGCCGTCGCCGACGGGGCGGTCGCCGTGGCTGAGGATGTCCGGGCCGGCGCCATCGTGGTTTTCACCATGTCCGGCGCCACCGCGCGGTTGATCGCTCAGCGACGCCCCGAGTGCGACATCCACGCCTTCTCGCCCGTCCCGGCCACCTGTCGGCGGCTTGCCCTCGTGTGGGGAGTGGAGGCCCATTCGGTGCCGATGGCGGCCGACACCGACGAGTTGCTCACTCGCGCCGAGCGCGAACTGGTGCGAATGGCCTCCGTCGGCAGGGGCGACCGCGTGGTCTTCGTCGGCGGGGCCACCCCTCTGCCCGGCGCCACGAATATGCTCAAGGTGGTCGAGATCGCTTGACTGCCCCGGGACGCCATAGGCCGCGAACCATCCGCTTCATGTCGGCGGGGCGCCTGGCCGCGCGTTGCACGGGCTGGAAAGACTGAGACTATGAAGGAAACCCGCGCGTAGTCTTGAAGGAGGCTGGGGCTGTCGGCTTTGGCACGCTTTTGTGCACCGTGGGTTCCTAATGCAGGCGAGAAGGAAAAGAATGCTTTGCCACGAGGACGTAAAGCGTTCGGTATGTGGACCTTCGGAACGAGGGGTCGGAGTCGGCAGCCAGCCAAGGCATTCTTTTCCTTCTCGCCTGGCAATTGTTTGCGGTGCAAAAAGCGTGCCAAAGCCGACATGTCCCGGCGCGCTCTCATCCCGGGTTTCCTCATAGATGTGGCCCCCGACGGGGACCGGGTGCGCCGCCCTGCTCCATAACGGCCGTGTTTGACTCGCGCGTTGTGTCCTTGTACCTTCTCGCCAAGAGCAAGGAGGCAAGAGAACGTGTCGCCAGGCGCACTGGCATTGGTGATCGTTTTTTTCCTGCTGGTGATAGGCATCGGGATATGGGGCTATCTGCGCGAGAAGAAGCGCCGCGAGGCATTCCAGGCTCTTGCGAACCGGCTCGGCCTGCGCTACATCCGCCGCGATCGCACCCTCGCCGACCAATATCGCTTCCTCGACAAACTCCGCCAGGGCAGCAATCGCTACGCCTTCAACATCCTCGAAGGCCACCTCGAGGGCTACCCTGTCAAGGTCTTCGACTACCACTACGAGACCCACACGACGAACTCGAAAGGCCAGCGCCAGACCCACCACCACTACTTCAGTTTCTTCATCCTCGAGCAGGAGAAAGAGTTTCCGGAACTGCGCATCTACCCGGAGGGTCTCCTCTCGAAGTTCGGCCAGATGCTCGGCTTCGACGACATTGACTTCGAGTCGCTCGAGTTCTCCAAGGCGTTCTGCGTCCGCTCCCGCGACCGCAAGTTCGCCTACGACATCTGCCACACCCGCATGATGGAGTATCTCCTGGCCCACCGCGACCTCTCCCTCGAGATCGAGGGGCGGTGTGTGGCGATGAGTTTCCCGCGACGCCTGGCGGTCGAGGAGATTCCCCGGCGCCTCGAGCAACTGGTCGAAATCCGCCGCCTCTTCCCCCAATACCTCTACCGCGACTGAGGAGCCGCATGGGCTGGATAGTGGTTGCCGTCGTCGTGTTCCTGCTGGTCGCCGTGCCGGGCGCCCTCTACAACAAACTCGTCCAGGCGCGGAACCACTGCGACGAGGCGTGGTCGAACGTGGACACGGAACTCAAGCGCCGCTACGACCTGATCCCGAACCTGGTGCGATGCGTCCAGGGCTACATGAACTACGAGCGCGAATTGCTCCAGAAGGTCACCCGCCTGCGCGAGGAGTGCGTCCGCAACACCGGCAGCCCACAGAACCAGGCGGCCTCGGAGAACGAGCTCGTTCGCGCCCTCTCGGCCCTGCTGGTCAGGGTCGAGAACTATCCCGAACTGAAGGCCAGCCAGAACTTCCTCGAACTCCAGCGCGAGTTGGTCAACACCGAGGACCGCATCCAGGCCGCCAGGCGTTTCTACAACGGAAATGTTCGCGAGAACAACAACCTCGTCGAGATGTTCCCGACGAACGTCCTGGCCAGCATGTTTGGCTTCACCAAGCAGGAGTTCTTCGAGGTCGCCGACTCGCGACAGTTGGCCCCTGTGAGCGCCAACCTGCGCGGAGCCGAGGGCTGAGCCACGCACAGGCTGGAAAGCCTGTGCCACCAGCCGGGTCCCCGGGAAAGCAGGCTGGAGAGAATGAGACTGTGCAGGAAGCCCGTCGTTGGCCCCGAAATAGAGTTGGGCGCGTGGGCTTTGGCACGCTTTTGTGCACCGTGGGGTCCTGATGCAGGCGAGGAGGAAAAGAATGCTTTGCCGAAAGGACGCAAGGCGCTCGGCGTGCGGGGCTTCGGAACGACGGGTCGG
>CAYYCI010000524.1:0-3441 GCA_964470215.1 uncultured Planctomycetota bacterium | reverse complement strand
TCTCGCTGCTCCACTCCCAACTGACCGCCGCCCCCTCGCTCTTCGTCATCGGCTTCCTGCTCGCCTACCTCTACGAGCGCACCCGCTCGCTGGTGGCCCCGATGGCCGCCCATGCAGCCAACAACCTCTACAGCCTGCTTGTCGTTTACCTGACCTTCCGCGAGGGTCTGGCCTGAGGCTCGCGCTTGTTGGCCCCGCGCTTGATTATCGCGACCACCTCCTCGATATCGTCCGTCACGTCGAATAACTCGAGGTCCCCGGGAGAGATCGCGCCCCGCGCTAGAAGTGTCCCGCGCATCCACTCCAGCAACCCTCCCCAGTAACCAGTCCCGAACATGATGATCGGCAACTTTTCGATCTTGCCCGTCTGCTTGAGAGTGAGCACCTCGAAGAACTCGTCGAGCGTGCCGATCCCCCCTGGCATCACCACCACCCCGCTCGACTCCTTCACGAACATCACGCGGCGACAGAAGAAGTACCTGAACTCCATCTTGTGGTTCGCATAGGTGTTCGCCACCTGCTCGAAGGGCAGCTGGATGTTCAGCCCCACGGAGTCGCCCCCGGCCTCTGCGGCCCCGCGGTTCGCCGCTTCCATTGTCCCCGGGCCGCCCCCTGTTACCACCGCATAGCCCTCCTCGGCGAGCCGCCGGGCCAGCCTCCGAGCCGTCTCGTATTCCGCCGAGCCTTCCTGGACCCGCGCCGAGCCCCAGATCGCCACTCGCGGCTGCTTCACCCCGGCCATCAACTCGAAGCCATCCACGAACTCCGACATGATCCGGAACACCCGCCACGGGTCCGCCTTCGTGAAATCTTCCACGTAGCTTCTCATCTCGTCTTTCCTTTTTTCGCCAGGTAGTTGGCCAATGCGATGTAGGACTCGACCGAGACGTGCTCCGCTCGGTCCCTGGGATCGATCCCACAGGCGCGCAACACCTCGCCCACGTCCTCCCCCTTCAGCCCGGGCCAGCTGCTCAGCCCCTTGCCCACCTGTTTGCGCCGATGGGAGAACGCCGCCCGCACCACTGACGCGAAACACTCGTAATCGGCGATCCGGGCCAGGATGTCCTCGCGCGGCACCAGACGCACCAGAGCCGACATCACCTCCGGACGCGGCCAAAAAACCTGAGGCGGCATCCGACGTAGAATCTCGGCATCCGCGTGGACTCGCACCACTATGCTCAGCCACGCGTATTGCCGGCTCCCGGGCCCCGCCACCATCCGCTCCGCCACCTCCTTCTGCACCGTCACCACCAGCACGGAAAGCGCCAGACGGCTCTCGAGAAGATTCGGCACCACGAGCGACGCTATCGAGAACGGCAGGTTCGAGACCACCTTGAGCGCCTTGTAGCGCCCGGTGCCCCACTCCCGCTCCACGACCGCGAGGAAATGCTCCGAGAGCCGATGCTTCGCCGCCAGCACGTCGCCCTGGATCAGGGTGACGTTCGGCCTGTCCTCCAGGTAGCGCGAGCAGACGGCGAAAAGCCCCTTGTCCACCTCGATGCCGACGACCTTCCCCGCCGCCTCGGCCAGATGCCCCGATAGCAACCCGGTGCCGCAACCTATATCCAGCACCAGATCGTCCGCGCACACCTCCGCCGCCCGGACCATGAAGCGGAGCATGTTGTGGTCAACGAGGAAGTTCTGGCCGAGTTTCTTGCGCGCCCGCA
Organism: uncultured Planctomycetota bacterium; assembly: GCA_964470215.1. Lineage (GTDB taxonomy): Bacteria > Planctomycetota > PUPC01 > DSUN01 > DSUN01 > CAYYCI01. The sequence goes on along the minus strand of CAYYCI010000524.1, from coordinate 1,774 downwards.
GTCCGAGGTAGTTGAAAAGCGCCTCCAACTGGCGCTTCGTCCGCACGTTCCGCAGCGACTCGGCTATCGAAAAATCCCGGCGCACCTGCTCACCCATTGCCCCGGAATTCTATCCCACCCCGCGCCCGCGATCAAGAAAGCGAGGGTCCGAGGCATGCCGATGGTGGTGGAAAAACCCGGGATGATTCACGGGGCGAAGTGGCGGTGCTGCAAACGTCCGCGGGCGCCGAGCCCGAGATCGACTCTGAGCCGCCCAGCGCCCCCGAGCCCTGCCGGTTCGTCGTCAACCCGGGTAGGTTGCAGCGTTGGGGAATTGGGTCCCGGCTAGTTCGCGTAGTCGGCGCCGTTGAGGCTGCGGACGACCGAGCGGAGCCAGTGCTCAAGGTCTCGGCGCATCGCCTTGACCCGCTCGCGGTTGCTCTGCGCCACGTCCTTGCTCTCGCGTTGGTCCTCGGCGAGGTCGTAGAGCTCGACCTTGACGGCGCCTGCCTTTCCCTCAATGCGGTGGAGTTTCCACGGCCAGTCGAGCCAGGCGGAGTGGCCCGGGAACTTGTCTTCGGGGTATTTCTTCTTTATCTGGCCGGCGTCCTTGCGCAACCGCCAGTCCTCGGGGGGCTCCTTGCCCTGTTTCTGCGCGGCCAGGAGTTCGGCCATCCAGCGGCTGCTCGGGGTGGAGATGCCGCCTTTGGGGTAACTCCAGAATCCAATCGGGCTCGGGCGCCTGGTCATCTTGCCCTCGACCAATGGCACGAGGCTGATCCCGTCGAGCGGCGGCTGCCCCGGCATCTTCACCCCGACGACCTCGAGGAGTGTCGGATAGATGTCGCTGGTGTTGCAGGGGACGTTGGTCACGCGAGGCTTCTTGATGACCGCTGGCCACTCGAGCAACGCGGGGACGCGAAGTCCTCCTTCGTAGATGGTGCCCTTCTTGCCGCGTCCGCCGGTCGTCTTGGGGTCGAGGCCGCCGTTGTCGCTACAGTACCACAGGATGGTGTTTTCGTGGATTCCGAGTTTTCGCAATTCTCGGCGGAGCTTGCCGAAGGCGGCGTCCATGCCGGTGATTTCGCCGTAGAAGTCGGCCTTCTTCCCCTCCCTGGCGTAGAGTTTGCGGAACTCCTCGGCCGCTCGGTGTGGGCCGTGGGGCGAGCCGAACCACACCACCGCCAGGAAAGGCCGCGGACCCCTGGCGTGCTTGCGGATGAACTCCAGCGCGGCGTCAACCGTCACCATCGAACTCTCGCCCCGTGTCTGGACCGCCACGCCCTCGCGGCTCATTATCGGGTCGTTGTCGAAGAAGTTGGGCGACGAGAACCACTCGTCGAACCCGCTGGCCCCCGGGTTGACGGGGCTGCCCTTGCGGACCGAGCCCAGGTGCCACTTGCCGAAGTGGCCGGTGACGTAGCCGGCGGCCTTTAGCGCCTCGGCGATCGTGATCTCCTGGGGGCGGAGGGTGTGGCCCCACTTGAAGCACCCGAAGCGATTCGGGTGTCGCCCCGTCATCACGCTGCCCCGCGTGGGCGAACACACCGGGGCAGCGGCGTAGAAGCGGTCGAAACGCAGGCAGGAGGCCGCCGCCGCGTCGAAGTTGGGGGTCTTGAGCACCGGGTGGCCGTTGTAGCCCATGTCGCCCCAGCCCTGGTCGTCGGCCATACACAGGACGATGTTGGGCAGTCGGCCCTCGCCGGCTCCATCGGCCATGGCGCCAAGCAAGGCTCCCGCCCCGACGAACCCCATGAACTCCCGGCGTGTAGGCACCTTCCTCGCTCCTCTCTCG